>CAJXTQ010000039.1 GCA_913060985.1 uncultured Micrococcales bacterium
TCAGTTATGAGCATGACTCCTGTTCACCTGCATTCCTCCGGTAGCGACTTGGTTGCTGTTGGCTTCACAATCAGTATGCACATCGCAGGGATGTATGCCTTTGCTCCTGTCTTCGGAATTCTCAGTGATCGAATTGGAACTGTAAAAACAGTTTTGATTGGACAAGTTGTCTTCCTAATCTCGCTGATGATTTCTGGAATTGGACAGTATGACTACTGGCTGGTTTTCATTGGACTTTTCTTCCTGGGCCTTGGGTGGTCCGCCGCGACTGTAGCTGCCTCCGCTCTTATAAGTGAGGTTTTGCCAACTGGAGAGAGGACAAAAGTTCAGGGCTTTAGCGACACTCTCATGAACCTCTCTGGGGCCTTTGGTGGTGCGATTGCTGGAGTAATACTTGTGAATTTCACCTTTGGTGGATTGAATGCTGCTGCGCTGATACCGGTGGTGTTGATAGTTATTGCCTCAAGCTTCTCCGCCAGATGGCAACAAAAATAAAAAACTCGCTCCCAAGCTTTTGGCGTTGAAAGCGAGTTTTGGTGACCCCAGCGGGATTTGAACCCGCGCTACCGCCGTGAGAGGGCGGCGTCCTAGGCCGCTAAACGATGGGGCCGTGAACTAGGAAAGTATTCCACAGATTCTGACCAAGTGCAAAGGCTAGATTGCGATTGTCAACGCTTTCGGCATAACCTCAGCATCAAAGCCCCCAAAGCCCAGCGGTTCCCCGTCCGCATAAATTGGCACCTCTGCAGAGAGGCTGATCTTCCTAACCTCTTCGACACTCACCGCGGGATGGGAAAGATGAGTTCCACGATAAACCCTTGGAAAAACTTGAAGTAGTTCAGTCTTAGGTAAATCCCGAACCGTGAATAGCTCAATAGATGAATCGCTCAGGTTTGCCTGAGGAACAATTTTCATGCCACCGCCGAATATGCCTGAATTGGAAACCGAGCAAAGCATTCCTCGGAATGAACGCTGCTCGCCGTCGACAGTCAATTTGTAGTCGATTGCCGAAAAACTTGGAAGTTCCCGAAGCAATCCAAACGGATACTTCAGAAAACCTCCAAAACGGTAATTGTTGGTCCTTTGATTCACTAATGAATCTAAACCTGCAGAAATTGTTCCGGTTGAGTAATGCACACCTCCTGCCACAGAAACCTTCATGAGGTCAATTTGCTGGAAGCTTTCCTCAATAAGGCCTGAAAAAAGAATCTCCCTTGCTGGCTTACTACTAATGCCAAGCTTCCTGGCGCTGTCATTTCCGCTACCAGAGGGAATAAGAACAATTGGTGTTGAATTCTCAACAGCAAATTGGGTTAGCGAGTGCAGGGTTCCATCGCCACCGAGAGCGATTACCTTGTCTGGCTTCACTTCATTGAGCTGCTCAAGGCAATCCTCGGGGCTTTCAGCGGAGATTAGAGTGTGTTCCATGTTGTGCTCAGCCAAAAAATCCTTAGTGGCAAAATATGACTTAGCAAGTTTGCCTCCAGCGTTGGGATTCACCACCAAACCCAGCATCAGCTCTCCAATCGATTTCAATAAATTTAGACTGCTTATGGAGGATTAGAGATGAAAATTACAAAATTCACTCATGCGTGTTTGAAGATAGAGAACGAAGGTTACACCCTTTGGGTTGATCCAGGAAACTTCAGCGACGACTTCGTTGCGTCCAAAGCAGAGGCTGTTGTCATAACGCACCTTCATGACGATCATTGCCACCGACCCAATATCGAAAAACTGCTAAGCCTGAATCCCGATACAAAAATCTTCTCTACTTTGGAGGTTGCTGAAAAACTAGATGGCCTGGAAGTAACTGTTGTTCAGCATGGGGATTTTCATCAGGCAGAAGGTTTCCAATTGGAGTTTTTTGGCGACCTTCACCAGGAGATTCACAGGAGCATCCCGCTGGTTCAAAACACAGGCGTGATGATTAATCACAAACTTTATTACCCAGGAGACAGTTATACAGCTCCTGAATACCAACCGGAAGTGCTGGCGGTTCCCTCTTCAGCCCCATGGCTGAAAATCGCAGATGTAATTGATTTCCTAAATGTAGTCAAGCCTCAGCGAGCTTTCCCAACCCACAACGCACTACTAAGTGAGATTGGCCATAGTCTCCAAAATTCAAGAATTCAGCAAGTAGTGGAAAGTAACGGTGGAGAGTTCACCTACCTGCTCCCTGGTAATAGCTTGGAGCTATAGGGCTGCGATCAAAGCACTTGCAGCCATAACCAGGGTAATCGGCCCCCAAAGTCTTCTCTCTGGTGCCGAACGCGAAATGTTGTTTAGCACCGCACCAACTGCCAGCAGCCCAAAGAAAACCCAATTAGCAACTGTTCTTCCAGCCTCGTCAAGCAAGCTTTGAAACACACCGATTTCAGCGAGGTAATGACCTGCAAGAGCCAAAGCTACTAAAAAGCTGAAGACACTTGCGATTCTGTAATTTCTGGGAAGTTTTCCCTTATGGGCCCCACCAAAAGCCAATTCGCCCCAGCCAGCACCAAAAGCAAGGGCAAGTTGAAAAAGTGAGAGTTTTAGAAAAGCGACAACGAGTAACCAGAGAGCTACAGTTTCAAGCATTTTTTCCTTGCTGGGGTACCTGGACTCGAACCAAGAACAAAGGTACCAGAAACCTCCGTGTTGCCAATTACACCATACCCCAGGGTTGAACCATCACTGGTCCAGCCCCCTATCCTAGCGTGAAGCGAGGATAGAGGGAAACTCTCTTAGACGCTGAATCGTGATTTCCCTACCTAAAATCTCCAGGGACTCAAAAAGAGGAGGGGAAACCTTCCGTCCACTAACGGCGGATCGCAAAGGCCCGAAAGCAATCCTTGGCTTGAGCTCCATTTTTTCAATCAACTCTTGCTGCAGCGCCGCTTGAATACTCTCTGTCTGCCAGTTTTCAAGCTTCTCCAAAACCTGTGTGGAAGCTTCAATTATCTGCTCAGTGTTTTCTGGAAGCTTTGTCAGCGAATCTTGATCGTGGATGACCTTGTCAACAAACAGGAATCTGAGCATTTCAACGGATTCACTCAGGACAGTGATTCGCTCCTGTATTAGAGGAGCCGCTTTTTCCAAAATTGAGATCTCTGAAGCTGAAGGGGTTGCTCCAATCAACTCAGATTGCTGCAGATAGGGGACCAATCTTTGCTGGAAATCCTCAGGCTCCAGCAGTCGAATGTGAGCTGCGTTGATTGCTTCTGCTTTGGCTTGATCAAACCTTGCTGGATTGGGATTAACATCCTCAACATCGAAGTTTTCACAAAGCTCTTCAAGGCTGAAAATGTCCCTGTCGGGTCCGATAGACCAGCCAAGAAGGGCGAGGTAATTTAGCAAACCCTCATGAATAAATCCGCGCTGCTTGTGGACGAAAAGATCGCTTTCGGGGTCTCTCTTGGAGAGTTTTTTGTTGCCCTCTCCCATGACAAAGGGGAGGTGACCAAACTTTGGTACGAATTTAGCAATGCCAACCTTATACATGGCGTTGTAAAGAACAATCTGCCTTGGGGTGGAGCTAAGCAGATCTTCTCCCCTGAGAACGTGGGTGATGCCCATCAAAGCGTCATCAACTGGGTTTACCAAAGTGTATAGCGGATCACCACTTGGTCTAACAACCACGAAATCCGGAAAAGATCCTGCTGGGAAAAGAATTTCACCTCGAACTAAATCAGTGAAGGTTATATCCTCATCCGGCACCCTCACTCTCAGCGCAGGTTGCCTTCCGTCGTTCCTGTACGCCTGCTTCTGCGACTCTGTTAGCTCTCGTTCACTATTGTCATAGCCAAGCTGTTTTGGACGACCATTGGCAAGATTGCGCTGCTCGATTTCTTCGCCGGTCAAAAAACTCTCATAAACCTGACCGGACTCAATTAGCTTGTCAATGACTTCCTGATAGATATCTCCGCGCTCACTTTGTCTGTAGGGACCGAATTCACCGCCTACTCCGAAGCCTTCATCCCATTCGATACCCAACCAGTGAAGACCCTGAATTATCTGCTCTAAAGACTCTTCGCTGTCACGTGATGCGTCTGTGTCCTCCACTCGAAATATAAACTTCCCACCGTGTCTTTTTGCATAGGCCCAGTTGAACAACGCCGTTCTGATTAGACCGACGTGGGGGATTCCGGTTGGCGAGGGTGAGAAACGAACGCGAATGTCACTTCCAGTGGCATCAGTTATGGGAGCGGAGTTTTCTGTCATGACTGGTTATTTTACGCAACCGGATTAATCAGAGTTCCAACGCCTTCAATCTCGCACTCGATAACATCGCCCGAGTCAATCTTTGAAATTCCGGCAGGTGAACCAGTGACAATTACATCCCCCGGCAGCAAAGTCACATTTTCACTTACATAGCTGACCAATTCCAAGGGCTTGAAATTCATATCCGCCAGTGTCGCCTTTTGTCTCACTTCACCATTCACGCGAGACTCAATCACTTGATCCTCTGCATCGAATTCGGTCTCTATCCATGGACCAATCGGGCAAAAGGTATCAAATCCTTTCGACCTGGCCCACTGTAGGTCGCTAAATTGAAGATCTCTTGCGGTTACGTCATTGCCGACGGTGTAGCCCCAAACATGCTCGGCAGCTTCTGCGACGCTAACGTTTTTGGTCAACTTCCCGATAACCACAGCAAGCTCTATTTCCAACTCCACCTTCTGGCTTTGATGCGGTAATTGAATCTGGTCACCCGGACCAATTACTGCAGTGTTCGGCTTGAAAAACATCAACGGCTCATCGGGAACATCCTGGCCAATCTCTTTTGCATGTGCCGAGTAATTCATACCTATGCAAACAATCTTTGAGGGAAGTGTTGGAGACAATAACTTGACTTCCTTGATGGCAACTCTTTCACCGCTGGTTTCATAGCCATCCACCAGTGGGTGACCACTGAGCACAGCTAACTCGGGGCCGTCTACGACACCATATTTGGGCGTGCCATTATCACTAAATCTTGCAATCCTCATGTTACTTATCGCCTAACTTGTGCATCCAACCGTGGCGGTCCTCAACACGTCCGTATTGGATTCCGGTCAACTCTTGCCGTAGCGAAACAGTCAACTCACCTGGCTCGGAATCTTCCGAGCCAATGGTCTCTTCAGTTGAAATCAGCTGACCGATTGGGGTTATAACCGCAGCGGTGCCGCAGGCAAAGGCCTCCGTGATCTCACCTGAATTCATTCCATCCCTGACCTCTGCAAGAGTTATTTTCCGCTGTTCAACAGTTAGCCCTCGGTCTTCAATCAGCGTTACAACACTGTCACGGGTGATGCCACGAAGAATTGTCCCATCCAGGGATGGGGTGATTACGCTTCCATCCTTTTTCACAAAAAAGATATTCATTCCACCGAGTTCCTCGATGTAATCACCGGTCTCGGCATCTAAAAACAAAACCTGCGAGCAGCCATTTTCTTGACCCTCTTGCTGGGCCAGCAGGCTTGCGGCGTAGTTTCCTCCGGTCTTTGCCTCACCGGTCCCAAATCTTCCAGCCCTGGCACTTCCCAAAGCTATCCAGATTTTGACTGGCTTCACTCCGCCGGTGAAGTAGGGACCGACTGGCGATGCAATCAACCTATATTCGGCTCGGTTAGCTGCTCGCACCCCAAGATAGTTCTCGGCAGCGATTTCAAAGGGTCGAAAGTAGAGGGTTTTTTCATCCTCTGGCTCTGGAACCCAAGCTCCGTCAATTGCAATCAGCTCGTGCAGAGACTGCACAAAAAGCTCCTCTGGCAGTTCTGGCAAAGCCATTCTGCGAGCACTTTTTTGTAGCCTCTTGGCGTTTTCGTAAGGTCTAAAGGTCCATATCGAACCATCATCGTGACGGTAGGCCTTGATGCCTTCAAAGACCTCTTGCCCGTAGTGTAAAACCGCTGCAGAAGGATCTAGTTGGATTGGTCCGTATGGAATCACCTCGGCCTGGTGCCAACCTCTGCCCTTTTCCCAATAGATCGCAACCTGGTGGTCGGTGAAATGGGTGCCGAATGTTGGGTTTGCCAAAATGGCTTCCCGCGCCTCATCCGGCAGCGGATATTGGTTAAGAGACTGGTGAAACTCTAGGCTCATGACTTCCTCATCAAATTCTGGAAAGA
>CAJXTQ010000040.1 GCA_913060985.1 uncultured Micrococcales bacterium
CGGTTGGATTCGTCGAGAACCTGCCTCATCAGCTTGTTGAGGCTTTCCGCTCCACTCTGGAGGAGATTGCCGAGGCAGATTTGATTGTGATTGTTGTTGATGGCTCGAATCCGCAGCCCATGAAACAGCTGAACACGGTCCGCTCGGTGCTTGCTGAGACTGGCATAAGCGGAATCGAGCAGTTGATTGTATTCAACAAAAGAGATCAGATCCCATTTGACATTGAGATTGAGCTGGCCAACCAGGTTGACGGCGCACTGTTTGTATCCGCAAAAACTGGGTCCGGAATCGAGGAGCTTGAAGAAAAAATATCGTCGCTTCTGCCTAAACCGGAAGTTGAGTTTAAGGGTCTAATTCCCTACCACAGAGGCGACCTGATCTCTCGAATCCACCTGTCGGGAGAGCTGCTTGAGTCTGAATACCAAGAGGATGGAACCCTAATACACGCTCTGGTAGAGCATGGTCTGGCTGCAGAATTGGAAAAAGCTAGGGTCTAGACGGCTCGCATAACTGCAACGACTTTCCCAAGCACCACAGCATGATCGCCGAGAATTGGCTCGTATGCTGAGTTTCTGGGCAGGAGCCAGGTATGACCGTCTTTCTGTTTGAAGGTCTTGACTGTGGCTTCCTCTTCAAGCATTGCAGCAACAATGTCACCATTGTCAGCAGTTTGCTGCTGCCGAACAACAACCCAATCCCCATCGCAGATGGCGGCATCCAGCATTGAATCTCCTTTGACTTTCAGGAGGAACAAATCACCCTGGCCAACCAGTTTTCGTGGAAGGCTGAAGACATCCTCTACATTCTGCTCGGCAGTGATTGGGGAACCTGCTGCAATCTGACCCACAAATGGAATCATCGCCATATCTTCTTCGATAGCCTTCGGCTGGTCGGTTTCAATGAGTACATCAATAGTTCTTGGTCGGTTGGGGTCTCTCGATATCGCACCGATTTTTTCCAACTGGCTTAGCTGATGGGAGACACTTGCGGAAGAGGCTAGCCCAACGGTTTCACCAATCTCTCTCATTGAGGGGGCGTATCCCCTCTGTTGTTTGGAGAGCACAATGAAATCGAAGATTTCTTTTTGCTTCGCAGTCATCTTGAGCTCAGACATGTTTCTCCTAAATGTCCATGGGTACCCATTTACTTATAGATGAGATTAGACGGTTTGAAAAGATTTTCCAAACACATTTTCGGAAATTTTGCCAAATTGTCTTGATTTTGATGGATTTTGTGTAATTATTAGAACAAATGTTCGAAAGGAGAGCATGATGGTAGGCAAGTACGAACTTCAAAACCCGAGGAAACTGGTTCGAGCGATGCTGATACTGGGGGCTGTTTTGTTGACCACTGTTCTTCCTTTCTCCGCATACGCCAGCTCAGAGCGTTCAGAGGCTGAGTTTCAATACGTGACGGTTTCCAACGGTGACTCAATGTGGGATCTAGCTAAGACCTACGGAGAGGGTAAGGACCCCAGAGATTGGATTGCAGAGGCAGTGATTCTGAACAACCTACAGAGTTCAGAATTGCAAGTGGGTCAGCAGATTGCGCTACCCTAATTGGTAGTCTTTCCAGGTGACTAGCTTGGAAGACCTGCCACTAAGGGATGACCTGCGGGGGAGTGAGCCTTACGGTGCCCCGCAGCTACCAGACGGTATTCAACTCAATGTAAATGAGAACAGCTTCGGTGTGCCCATTGAGGTGCAAAACGAAATCTCTCAGGAGATTACAAAAACTCTTGCAAGTCTTCACCGCTACCCAGACCGGGAGTTCCTAAAGCTGAGAGAGATGTTGGCTGGTTATGTTCCTGGCGATGTTTCAAAAGAGCAGGTTTGGGCAGCAAACGGATCTAACGAAGTTTTACAACAGTTCCACCAGGCCTTTGGTGGCCCCGGTCGGCTGGTTCTTAGCTTTGGCCCCACATACTCGATGTATCCGGTGATAGCAAAATCTACCTTGACAGAATATCTGGAGCTTCCCAGGCAGGAAGGGTACGAGCTATCTGCTGAGTATGTTTCGAGTGCTATCGAGAAACACAAGCCAGACATAGTTATTCTTTGCAACCCAAACAATCCGACTGGAACCTCAATAGGCCAAGAGGTGGTGAAGGCGGCATACGAATCAACCGATGGAATGGTCTTGGTAGATGAAGCATATGCTGAGTTTTCAGCTGAACCCTCAGCAATATCAATGCTAGAAAATAGACCTCGTCTCGTAATATCCAGGACCATGTCTAAGGCGTTTGCGTTTGCCGGGGTCAGGCTTGGATATATGGTCTCAGACCCAGCTGTTGTCGATGCAATGCGACTTGTAAGGTTGCCCTACCACCTAAGTGCTCTGACTCAGGCTGCATCAATTGCTGCAATTCGCAATTCGGATCTTATGCTTTCAAATGTCAAAGAAATCTCAAGAGAACGCGAGCGGGTGGCGCTAGGTCTAATTTCTCTGGGTCTAAAAGTCTTGCCATCTGAGTCAAACTTTTTGCTGGTAGAGGGGTTCGCCGATCCGCGAGCGGTGTTTGATTATCTTTTGAAAAACGGTTTGATAATTAGAAAAACAACAATCGCAGGTGCTCTGAGGATCACGATTGGAACTCCAGCAGAGAATGACAAACTGCTTGAGCTAATGCCTAAGGCCTTGCAATCACTAGACTAGAGACATGGCAAGACAGGCAGAAGTTAACAGGAAGACCAGTGAGTCATCTATCTCACTGAAATTGAACCTAGACGGGTCAGGTAAGTCAAGTATCGACACCAGCGTTCCCTTCCTGGACCACATGCTGACAGCGTTTTCGAAACACTCCTTGATTGACCTGGAAATAAAGGCAACTGGAGACACAGAAATTGACATTCACCACACTGCCGAGGACACCGGAATTGCCCTGGGAGAGGCTCTGCTCCAGGCGCTAGGGGATAAATCTGGAATATCTCGATTCGGGGATGCATACGTGCCCCTGGACGAAGCTTTGGCTCGAGCAGTTGTAGACATATCCGGTAGGCCTTATCTTGTGCACAAAGGCGAACCCGCAGGTTTTGAGCACCACTTGATTGGAGGGCACTTTACCGGCTCAATGGTCCGCCATGTTTTTGAGGCGATTTGCCTAAATGCCAGAATTTCAGCACACATAACAGTGTTGGATGGTAGAGATCCTCACCACATCGCTGAAGCCGAATTCAAAGCATTTGCCAGGGCAATGCGAAAAGCAGTTGAGCTCGATTCGCGAGTTAACGGCGTACCGAGCACTAAGGGCGCTCTTTGAAAAAATCGGTCGTTGTTTTCGACTATGGAAGCGGAAATGTCCACTCGGCGTTGAAGGCAATTGAAAAAGTCGGGGCTAAGGTATCGCTTACCTCGAATTTCGAAGAGGCGGTGAACGCCGACGGGCTTCTAATTCCAGGAGTCGGGGCTTTTGATCACGTGATGAAACAGCTTGTGGAAACACGCGGAGATAGAGTCGTCGATAAGCGGCTGGCTAGTTCAGCCCCAGTGCTTGGCATTTGCGTTGGAATGCAGGTGATGTTTGATCAGGGCATTGAACACGGCATAGCCTCTGAAGGCTTGGGGCAATGGCCAGGAACCGTCGAGAAACTCGACTCTGACAAGCTGCCAAATATCGGCTGGAATCGAGTGGAGGTAGGTTCCGGCAGCAATTTATTTGCTGGGGTAGAGGATGAATATTTCTACTTTGTTCACTCATACGCGGCGAAAAAACTCGAGCTTGATGTTATGACCCCATTCAAGGAACCCGTGCTTAGCTACTCTGAGCACGGGGAGAAGTTTTTGGCTGCCGTTGAAAACGGGCCACTTATGGCAACTCAGTTTCACCCTGAAAAATCTGGTGAAGCTGGGCTTCAGCTATTGGAAAATTGGTTAGGAACTATTTGATGAAAAAACTCGAATTACTGCCCGCTGTCGATGTTGCAGACGGTCAAGCCGTTCGCCTGGTGCAAGGTGAGGCGGGAAGCGAAACTGGATACGGTGATCCTCTTCAATCGGCCCGACAATGGGTCGACCAGGGAGCAGAGTGGATTCACTTGGTGGACCTTGATCGAGCGTTTGGAAGAGGCGAGAACCTCCAAGTTATCGAGAGTGTTATTCAGGGTTGCCCAGATGTGAAAATTGAGCTCTCGGGGGGCATAAGGGATGACCGCTCCTTGCAGCAGGCCGTTGACATGGGCGCCCAAAGAGTGAACATCGGGACTGCGGCTTTGGAAAACCCCGAATGGACCAAGAGGGTAATCTCTGAATTTGGCGATCTGGTTGCAATTGGATTGGATGTTAGAGGGGAAACACTTGCGGCTCGAGGCTGGACCGAGGATGGCGGGAAACTTTTCGACACCTTGCAGCTTCTTGAAGATGCAGGGTGTGCTCGGTATGTCGTGACCGATGTCAATAAAGATGGGACGCTGAAGGGCCCAAACCTAGATCTTTTGAAAAGCGTCATGGCAAAGACTAATAAGCCGGTTGTTGCAAGCGGCGGTATTTCAAGCCTTGAGGACATAATTGCGCTCAGAGAGTTAGTAGATTTGGGCTTGGAGGGGGCAATTCTTGGCAAGGCGCTATATGCCGAAAAGTTCACCCTGGTCGAGGCTCTCGAGGTTGCCGGGTGAGTTTTGCTGACTCAGCAGGAGTCCCTTGGGAAGGTAGGAGCTTCTCCGAGAATGCCTTTGCTCAAGATGATGGCAGAGAACTGCCAGAGATATCTGCCGCTCTAGAAGCATTTACCGAATCCAAGTTGAGTTTGGAGCAACTCATAAACTCTTTTCGACAGAGCAGAGTATTGATACCTCTGGTCCCGAAGGCAGAGGGTAAAAAAATTGGTCAACACGGGCTAAGCGTTGATACCAGCTCTGAGATGAACATAGTTGCCCTAGAGGGACCTGACGGACATCCAGCACTTCCTGTATTTACCTCAACTGAAAATGTGATGGCATGGAAAAGTGAGGCCAGACCCGTTCCCGCCCAATTTGAGAGAGCACTTTTAGCTGCAGCTGCCGAGGGACAAACCAGAGTGGTGGTCAATCCCGGTCAGTCCAATTGGTTTGCAATACGGCGGCCTGCAATCGAGGCTCTCGCTCAGCAACAGCATTGGATAAGCCCAGACCGAGACGAGAGAGTTAAGGCATTGGTCTCTGCAGCCATCAAATCAATTCCGGTAGAGGGATTTAGGCTGATGCCAGGAGATCCGAATGGCCAGCTGGCCGCCGATGAGTTGATTGTCTTTTTGAAGCTTCAGAAGGATTTGACTCAACAGCAGGTCAAGGATGTCGTTCCCGGTTTCCTATCTGCCCTGGACTACGAGAGCTTCAATCCGTTGGTTGATTCGCTGAAGATATCGCTTGTCAGTTGACGGGGCCTGTGAATTTCTCACCTGGACCCTGGCCCGGGGGATCCTGGTGGGTTGACGCCTCCCTGAAGGCAAGTTGCAATGATCTCAGTCCATCCCTAAGGGGTCTGGCATGGTGGTCACCGATTTCCGTGGATGCGGCGGTTACCAGTCCTGCCAGGGCGTGGATAAGTTTCCTGGCCTCTGCGAGATCTGTTTTTGGGCTATCTTCGGCCAGACCGCAGTGAACGGCAGCAGCACTCATTAGGTGAACAGCCGTTGAATTAATAATCTCAACTGCTGGAACTTCGGCGATATCTCTGATTTCGTCGCCCGCATCCTTAAAATCCAACTCTTCTCCTTTGGGTAATGCTCTGTTAGGCTATCTGAGGCTCTGGAAAAAAGTTCCAGTCAGAAGAGGATTTCGATCCCACCTTGCATTCGATTCTAAGACTGTTGGGTAAGAAAGTTTGATCCTTCTGCGCGCGTGCGCGGCCT
>CAJXTQ010000041.1 GCA_913060985.1 uncultured Micrococcales bacterium
GCGCGAGCCCAGAGGACTAATAGTGCTGCGTGTTCCGCTGGAAGGTGGAGGCCGACTGGTGGTCTCAGTAAATGACGAAGAAGCGAAAAGTCTTCACGAAGTCCTAGAGGGCGTTATTAAGAAATAGTTCTCTTACTCGCTAAGAGCAGGCCATCCCCAACCATTGACAGGGTTGATAGGAAACTATCGCTGTCCCTGAAGGACCTGACCGCCGATCTGAAGTTTGCAGTTGCTTCGTCTCTGATTGCGGGATCGGGAACCCGGTCTCGGAATAAAGCATGTGCAAACGCAACCACACCCCCAGGTCTCAGAAGCCTCGAGGCAGAGTGCAGATGGTCGTCAATATCTTGATCTTCTGCGTCAATAAAAACCAAGTCGTATGCGGCATCCGCCATATTTGCCATAACCCTGTGGGCATCCCCGGATATGGCTCTAACCCGCGAGGAGTCGAACCCAGCCTCTTGGAAGGATTGTTTGGCCGCATTCTGGTACTCGGGCTCTGAGTCGATAGTGGTGAGAATTAGCTTCTCGCTGCCCTCCAGAAGCCAAAGCGAACTCACACCCGCTCCAGTTCCTGCCTCCACCGCCGATTTCGCTCCAATGGCGGATACTAAAAAGGCAAGCTGCGCACCGGTTGCCGGTGTGATGGTTTCAACACCGAGTTGCTCGGCTCTAAGCCTGGCTTGTCTGATGTGTTCTGGCTCGGTTGCAAAATCCTCTGCAAACTTCCAGCTGGAGACTTTATCGATCATGGTCTGATAAGCATAATTGGCAAAAGTGAAAATCTTCGCTTTGAGAGATAACCTTGAAGCATGTTTGGTCTAAGCGGCGAGAAACTTCTCTTGATTGGGTTGATTGCCGTATTCGTTCTTGGGCCAGAGCGATTGCCGGTTTACGCCCAACGGTTTGCGCAATGGATCAAAAAATCTAAAGCCTGGCTTGATGGCGCACAAGATCGGGCAAAGCAGGAACTTGGGGATGACTTTCAAGATCTTGACTGGAAAAAAATGGATCCAAGACAGTATGACCCAAGAAGAATCATTCGGGATGCCCTAAGTGAGAGTGCGCAAGTCCCCGCAGCAACCGCAACCGTGCGAGAAACTATTCGCCTGGCAGCGGGCGAAATGCCACCCTTTGACCCTGAAGCTACTTAGACTCGCTTCATAACCTTCGAGATAACTCCCATCAGTGGTGCCATCTTGATGTACTGAGAACCCCTGCTTGGCAATTCGACAAGACCCCTGTTGATGGCAATAGTTCTTGGTTCGGTAAATCTCCTAATGCCGTGGATGCCATTTCTACGTCCGACACCGCTCTGCTTCATTCCACCCATCGGGGCATCAAGACTTGCCATACTTGCACGATATCCCTCATTGATGTTTACCGTTCCCGCTTGCAGCTTGCTTGCGACTTCGGTGGCTAAGCCGACGTCCCCAAAAACACTTGCATTCAGACCATATTCAGTGTCATTGGCCATCTCTATCGCGTGATCCAGATCTTCGTATGGAATCAAAGCCAGCACTGGACCGAACACCTCCTCGGTGGCAATTTCAGATTTGTGGTCGGTGCCGACCACCAAGGAAGGTTGGATAGTCTGTCCGCTAATCGCACCACCAATTACCTCGCTTCCGCCTTTTCGTGCTCGCTCCAAAAAGCCACCCACCCTTGAAATCTGATCAGAACTGATTAGGGCGCCCAGATCGTGATCAAACACCCCGGAGCTTCCCAACTTCAGGCTTTCAATCTTTTTCCCAAGCAGGTCGACATAGGCTTTCATCTCTGCCGCCGGGACGTAGGCTCGTTCGGTCGCCACACACAGCTGGCCCGAGTTGCCAATAAATGACGCCAGCAATCTCTCAGCAGTTTTTTCTAGATTCGCTCCAGGAAGAACAATTGCTGGGTTTTTTCCACCCAGCTCCATTGAATAGCCAATCAGGCGTCCGGCAGCCCTTTGAGCCACCTTCCGGCCAGTTTGGGTGGAGCCGGTAAAAGCGAAGTAGTTGCAGTTGTCAATTAGCCCGTTTCCAATAATTTCGTTATCGCCGTGAACAACTTGCCACAGACCCCTTGGCAGCCCGTTTTCCTCGGCAAGGTCTCGGGCGGCAATTATTGTTTGAATTGTCTTGTCGTCAGCTTTTTGAACCACCGCATTGCCCGCAGCAAGAGCAGGTATCACATCCAGCATGGTTAGCGCTAGCGGATAGTTCCAGGGTGTGACCACACCGACAACGCCAACCGGTGAGTAATCCACCTTGATTTTCAGTGCAAATGGTATGCCCGGCTTTGCTGGGTGAGAACTCAGAGCCCTACGAAGATTATTTGCAACATATCGAATTCCGGCAAGTGAACCGGTGATCTCCTCAAAAGCATGGTTTCGAGACTTGCCGGTCTCCCGCTGCAAAGTGTCCATCAGCATTGCTTGGTTTTCATTCACACTGTCGTGATAATCCAGCAAAAGCTTTCTTCGGTTTTTGAAACTTGTCTGATTCCAGCTGATCTGGGCTGCTCGAGCTTCGTCAAAAGCTCTAGCCAAATCGGTTGCCGTCATTGCGCTCGATTGAGTTTTCATAACCCTTCTAACCTAGATTTAGTTTGAGTTTCTTCCCATCTAAGCCAATTGGCAGTTTGGAAATTTTCTCCACCAGGCCTGCAATTGCCGCACCTGCCTCGTCAAGCTCCAACGTTGGTTTTCCGGTGTCGCTTGCCACCCGTAATTTTTCATCCATTGGTATCTGAGCTAATAGTTCTACTTTTTCTCCTGAAATCTCAGTCAGTCTTTTAGCGACCGCCAAGCCTCCACCTTCTCCGAATATCTTCTGTTTCTCCCCATTCACATTTAGGTAACTCATGTTCTCCACAACTCCAAGAATTCGCTGACCGGTCTGCAGTCCGATAGCCCCACTTCGCTCTGCAACATCACTTGCAGCAGGCTGTGGAGTTGTCACCACGAGTGAATAGGCCTTTGGCAAAAGTTGACCGAGGCTGATGGCGACATCTCCTGTTCCCGGAGGCAGATCCACCAATAGAAAGTCCAGGTCTCCCCAGTAAACATCAGTTAGGAATTGCTCAATTGCCCTGTGCAACATCGGACCTCTCCAGCCAACTGGCTGGTTTTTCTCGACGAACATTCCAATAGAGATAACTCTCACATCGTGGGCAATTGGAGGAAGTATTAGCTCATCCACTTTGGTTGGTTTCTCTTCGATGCCAAGTTGACCCGGAATTGAATAACCAAAAATGTCTGCATCTAAAAGCCCTACTTTGAAACCTTTTTTACCTAATCCGAAAGCAATGTTTGCAGTTAAAGTGGATTTTCCAACGCCACCTTTTCCACTGCCCACGAATATCACTCTGGTTGTGTTTGACTCCTCAATAAAGGGGTTGTGCTTGACGGGTTTACCGCTTCTGAGTTTTTGCTTTAGCTGGTTTCTTTCCTCAGCGGTCATGACAGTCATCTCGACCTCGTAATCGCCCACTGTCTCGAGCGCTTCTCTTACCTCGCGCTCTATTTTTTGGGCAGCGGGGCAACCGACAATTGTCAGCTTGATTTGAACTTTGCCCGGATCCTCGTTGATTTCACCAACCATTCCCAACTCGGTAATCGGCTGCCTCAGCTCCGGATCAATTACCCGACTTAGTGCCTCGATTACCTTTTTTGTCATTACCTGCCTCAAGTCTTGAGTCAATCTGCTTCAGAAGTTGCTGCATCTCATCTTGAACAAAATCCTTGGTGGCGACTTCTTCCAGGGCCAGCCTAAGTGCGGCGACCTCTCTTGCCAAATACTCGGTGTCGTTGAGGTTTCTCTCCGCTCGTTGACGATCTTGCTCGAATTTGACTCGATCACGGTCGTCTTGACGGTTCTGAGCTAACAAAATAAGCGGGGCCGCATAAGAGGCCTGAAGAGAGAGTATGAGTGTAAGTAAAGTGAAGTTCAAAGCCCTTGGGTCGAACTGCAAATCAACCGGCGCTAGTGAGTTCCAGGTGAGCCAGACTGTCACAAATAGCGTCATCCCAAGCAGGAATGCACCCGTTCCCATAGCCCGGGCAAAACCCTCACTTATTCGCCCGATTTTTTCCTGCGAGATATTCAATCCTGAGAAAAATCTTCTTCTCGAGGTGACTGGAGCCTCAAGATCATCCCATTTTCTAGCCATTGTCACTCACCTCGCCCTCATCACTTCGCCAATCCCCTGGAAGCAGATGGTCCAAAACATCATCCACCGTCACTACACCGAGAACTCGATTTTGTTCGTCC
The DNA here is from genome assembly GCA_913060985.1 of uncultured Micrococcales bacterium. Lineage (GTDB taxonomy): Bacteria > Actinomycetota > Actinomycetes > Actinomycetales > Microbacteriaceae > CAJXVY01. Next base: position 4,257 of record CAJXTQ010000041.1, read on the forward strand.
ACCACCGGCAAAGAGACCAGGTCATAGCTTGCCAGAGAACGGTGGATTTGGTCTATCGGGGTATTCGGCGAGACCGGTTCCAGCTCGGTATCCAAAAGACTTCCAAGTCTCTCGTTTGGTGGATAGCGCAGAAGTTTCTGAAAATGGACAACCCCTAAGTATTTACCGGTAGTTGCTTCAAATGGAGGCAGGGTGACAAATACCTGAGCCGCAAGAACCTGCGGCACTTGGCGGTTACGAATCTTAGCCATTGCTTCAGCCACAGTGGTGTCTGCCGAGCAGATAACTGGCTCATTTGTCATAAGCCCACCGGCCGTAAGGGATTCGTATTGCATCAAGCTGCGGATGTCTTCTGCATCCTCCGCATCAATCAGCGACAGTAAAGATTCCGATTTCTCAGCAGGTAGGCTGGCCAGCAAGTCGGCAGCGTCGTCAGGCTCCATCAGGTCCAAAACCTCAGCTGCTCGCTCAGTTGGAATCTGACTGATGATTTCGACCTGTTCGTCCTCTGGAAGTTCTTCCAGAAGGTCAGCTAGCTTTTCATCATCCAGCTCTCCCGCAACCGCAAGCATGCGCTCATCAGGAAGATCCATGACAGCTGTTGCCAGGTCTGCGGGACGAAGTTCCCCATAGGCCGCCAAGAGTTGCTGCGCTTCCTGATCAGCTGCACTCTGGTGCGCCTCTGAAACATCTTTCCAGTTTGCAAAAAGTGTTTTCCCTCTTCCAAAAGTAATTCCTTGTTTTGGACGCCTCAAGAAAAACTCGGTGAGGATCCATTCGCCCCTACCGTTCTGTTCCACAGCAAAGTCTTCGATTGTTGCAAAACCGCCGTCTTCCAAAATCTTTACTCGCCGACCGAGCATCTCGCCAATCGCTCTGACTTCCTGACCCCTTTGGGAGAATCTTCTGAGGTCGATAAGACCGGTAGTCATCACCTGACCCGGGGCAATTGCAGTGATTCGAGCAATCGGCACGAAGACTTTCCGGCGACCCGGTATTTCAACCACCATTCCTGAAATGCGTGGAGCGGAACTTTTTCTGTAGAGCATGAGAACGTCGACGACTTTTCCTACTCTGTCGCCCTGGGGATCGAAAACTCCGCAGCCAGCCAGTCGGGCCACGAATACTCTTGTTGCGCTCACAGAGATAACCTTAGACGCTTGAAACCTTCACGTGGCAGAATGCTTTCATGAGCAACCCGATGAATAGTCGCGGACGCGCCCGAGAGACCCAGATTCCGCAAGGTGAGGCAGTAGCCGAATTTGAAACCTACCAACAGGCGACAAAGCTGGTGAATAAGCTCGTCGCAAATGATTTTCCGCCAACTCTGATTTCGATAGTTGGGGATGATCTGAAGCTTGTTGAAACCATTCGGGGCAAGCTTGGATATGGGCGAGTCG
>CAJXTQ010000042.1 GCA_913060985.1 uncultured Micrococcales bacterium
GAAAAACATTACTTTACATAATGTATATTATCGGCAACTAAACAATTCCCTTGCGATCGGCGAGCTTGAATAGCTGAAGGCCGAGTTGCGTCAGATAACCAATAGAGACCACAAAGATGATTGTTCCCAGACCCACCGGGCCACCTAGAGAGAATCCAATTACCAAAACCAAAATCTCATAAAAACTTCTGACCATCCAGAAAGGTTTCTTGGTTTTTTCTGCCGTACCAACCATTAGTCCGTCCCTTGGACCTTTTCCAAGTCCTGCAGAAATATAAAGACCTGTTGCCAGGCCAATGGTGACTGTTCCGATTGCAAATACTGCAATTTTTGAAACTAGTAGCTCATAGCTGGGTAGAAACAGCAGCCACAGGTCAGCGAAAAGACCGACTAGTACTGCATTAAGCACCGATCCCAGGCCGAGCTTTACCTTCAAAGGTATCCACAACAGCAATACCAGTCCTGACACAAACACCGTTGCCCACCCAAAAGAAAGGGTTGTTTGGATGCTAATTCCCATTGCGAGAACATCCCATGGCGACAATCCAATATCTGCGCTCACCATAAGCGCAAGGCCGCCGCCGTAGATGAACAGTCCGATAAGTACTCGAATCAGGCTGGTCGTCGAAATAGACTGTTGCACAACCAAAGCTTAGGGGTAACGTGACTTATTTCGTCGAAGGTGAGTTTTGCCTACTCGCTCATCGCGGCCTGAGTCAGCACAAGGACAATTTGGACGAGAATACGCTGAGCGCTTTTGAGGAGGCTTTAGCTCATGGAGCTACTCATCTAGAGAGCGATATCCAAGCCACCAAAGATGGATTCGCTGTGCTGTTTCACGATCATGATCTCAACCGAGTTGCAGGATTAGACAAGAAAATTTCTGACCTAACTCTCGAGCAAATACAGCAACTTCGATTGAATCACGGCGGGAAGATTCCCACCCTAGAAGAGGCATTGAGCGAGTTTCCTGACACTCGATTCAATCTTGATTTGAAAAGTTTCGCCGCAATCGAACCTACGGCCAAAGTTTTGGAGAAACTCGGTTCTCACAGTCGAGTTTTACTTTCTAGCTTCAATGCCAAAACCCGCCAGGAAATCCTAAATAAAACCAAGAGGCTGACCGCCTCAAGCGCTGATGCTAGAGCCTTTCTCAGTATGTATGCAGCACACCTGATCGCTGCTCCCCTAGTTCGTGCTATGAAGAGAGATTTTCATGCGCTTCAAATTCCAGTCAGCAGGTCATTTTTGAGATTTGACTCCCCCAGCTTCACAAAATCAGTTAGAAAACTTGGGCTACAGCTTCATTATTGGACTGTAAATGATCCAGCGGAGATGCTGAGACTCTCAAAGTTTGCAACTGGGATTGTCACGGATCGGGTTGATTTAGCTCCTAATTCCCTGAGAACTTAGATTTGCGGGAAGTTTATTCATAAACCAAGGGTTCACCCCTCTACCAGAAAGAGGTGGACTTTGAACCAGACAATGCGTGGCATGAGAATCGGTCAGCAATCACTTGAAAACGAGGCTGGTGTTCGCCTTTCTGAACGTCAAGAGCAGGTATATATCTGCCCAAATACCCACGAAACAAAGGTTATTTTTGCAGCCGATGCGGAACTTCCCGACTACTGGGAGTGCTCCAGCTGTTCAAAAACAGCCGTCCGCGCTGTGGAGGGTAAGACGATTGAAGAATTGACCGTTGAAGAAGACGGACCAAAGACTCACTACGACATGCTTTTGGAGCGTCGCAGCGAGCAAGAGCTAGAGGACTTGCTGGCGGAGAGAATTGAAATGCTGAGAGCCAAGCGCAAGCGCGGAGAGGCTGACCTCTAACGCTTCCTTCTTCTCTTTTTTGCGGGCTTGGTCCTCACGCTCCAGACTAAAACCCCGGCAGCGGCTGCAAGATTTAGAAGTTCCAATCCAAGTCCAAACTGCATCGCGGGGGTTTTCCCTTCTCGTAGATCAACAGTTTCAACCATTACAGCGGGTTCAAACCACTCAACCTCGTCGATAACAGAACCGTCGGCATCAAAAATCACACTCTTACCCACCGTAGAGATGTTCACTACCACTCTTCCGGTTTCGATCGCCCGCAGCTTAGCGATTGCGGCTTGTTGATAAGTCTCATCAGAAAACCCAAAGTCTGCATTATTGGTCTGAGAGAGAATAATCTGCGCACCCTCGTCAACTAACTCCCTTGGGATGTCGTCCTCCGCAATTTCAAAACAAATCAGTGTTCCCGCCACACCCTCTTCCAGGTCATAAATACCGTCTCTTACCCCGAAGGAGTAGTCCCTGCTTATGAGGTCAATCAAATCAGCGGCGAATATGCGATAAAACTCGCGGTGAGGGACGTATTCGGCAAATGGAACTGGACGTTTTTTATCGTAGTAGTCTCGCAGTCCCTGATTGTCCCAATAAAGACTTGAGTTGAATACTTGTCCGCTTCTCTCGGTGATGGTTCCAAAAATCAGCGGTGCTGAATACTCTGCAATGTAATCCTCAATTTGCTCTTGGATATCGGGGTTACGCAGCGGGTCAATATCACTTGCGTTCTCAGGCCAAACAATCAGGTCAATTGCTCCCAGCTCTGATCTTGGAATCAGCTCCGAGGCAGAAAGGTGATTGTTGAGGATGCTTCCCCTATCAGGATTGGCAAACAAACCGGCATTGGCATTCCCTTGCACGGTTGCCACCCTAATCTCACCAACCTTCTCTGTATTTCCAACAGGAATTAGGAAGGCAAATGCAAAAATCGCAATCACCGAAATACCTGAGGCAATGGGAACGGCATTCTTCTCACGGATGATTTTGATTCCGAAGAATAAAGCGATGCCAATGAAGGCAACTAGGAAGCTCACCATTGACATGCCGCCAAGATAGGCATAGTTGGCTAGAACAGACTCAGATTGGGTCATTGAAAGTCTTGACCAGGGGAACCCACCGTAGGGGAAATTATTTGCCAGCCACTCTCGCGCTGTCCAAATTGAGGCAAAAGCCAGCGAGAGCACCATTGGAGATGAAAGAGCCTTGGTCTTGCTCAACCTTTGGTACAAAAAGGCCCATGCCCCCAAACCAAAACCAAAATAAACTGCCTGCAAAACGGAAAGTGCAATCAATGGAACCGGTCCCAGGTATTGGCTTATCCACTCGATATGGGCTATGTAGAACGCCATTCCAGCGACAAAACCAACTAGTGAGGCAGACCAAAAACCAGCTCCTGTGACACTTGTGGCAATTACCAAAACCATTATCGGAGCCAATATCCATATGTTTTCAGTGGGGAAAATCCAAAGAGCTATCAACCCACCGAGCAAACCAACCGGCAGCCTCCAAAGCAGTTCAATTGAGTTCACGGGTTAAGCCTAATCCTCAGACGTAGTAGCTATATGCAACAATGCCGCGCTTGACCATATCCGTAGCCTGATAGGCGGTTTCTGCGACTTTTGGATCTGCTGAAGTTGAAAGTTGATCAAGTAGATCAATCAATTGCTTTGACCACCTGATGAAATCACCCGGAAGCATCCCCGAGATATCCAACACCGTGTCAAGGTTGGCACCTTTGGCCCACCTATACATGGGATAACACAATCCAAGCTCAAGTGGCGGCTCAGCCTTCAGTTGGTAATCGTTTTGCAGATCCGCCAATTCCCTCTGGATTTTTTCCGTTTGCTCCAGAGCGGGTTCGAACTGACCTTTGGGGATTTTGGGTTGAAACTCATTATCTTCACGTTTCCCCTCATAGACCAGCGCTACCGCCAGTGCCGCCAAATTGGCGGGGTCAAGGTTTTTCCATACTCCCCTGTTTACGCATTCAGCTATAAGAAGATCCCGCTCGCCATAGATTTTGGCAAGCCTCTCCCCCTTTGGGCTAACCTCCAGGTCGCCATTGCGGTGTAGGTATCCCAGTTCCTCAAGCAAATTCACAATCCGCTCGAATGTCTTTGCCACTCTGTTCGTCCTTGAGTCAATTTTTTCAAGATCTTTTTCGATCTCCCGTTTTAGCTTTTGGTAGCGCTCGCCCCATCGAGCGTGAGTTTCGCGCTCTGGACACCTGTGAGCGGAGTGGGCCCTGAGTTTTCGCTTCAATTCCGCCAGACGTTTTTCATCTAGGTGGCGACCCTTCGACTCACGCATATCGCGCTTCCTGGCAAAAGAGAGTTTTTTCTCAAGGTCACTGATCTCTCTTCGAATACCTGAATATTCCTTGAAATCTCCCAGGTGGCATTGCATGGCCTCCTCGTAGCCCTGCAAAGACTTTTCCCGTTGCTCGATGTTGCTTGCAATTCCAACCACAGATTTGTCTGCCTGGTATTGGGCAAAGGACTTTTCCAGAATGCTGCTGGCAAGTTCCATTCCAAAAGCCGAGATTAGGTTCACACCCATGTTGTAGGTGGGCCTGAAGCTTGAATTCAAGGGATATGTTCTTCTGCTGGCCAGTCCAGCAACGCTGTTTGGGTCCAACTGCGAACTCCATTGGATCACACTATGACCCTCTATATCGATTCCTCTTCTGCCTGCTCGCCCAGTTAGCTGCGTGTACTCCCCCGGGGTAATTCCAACCCGTGACTCACCATTGAACTTGTCAAGTTTTTCTAAAACCACGGTTCTTGCTGGCATGTTGATACCAAGGGCAAGAGTTTCAGTGGCGAAAACAACCTTCACCAATTTCTGTTGAAAAAGCTCCTCAACTACTTCTTTGAACGCGGGAAGCATTCCGGCGTGGTGGGCTGCATAACCCTTTTCCAAGGCGGCCAGCCATTCGAAGTATCCCAGGGTGTCAAGATCCTCATCGGCAATTGATGCGCATCTCAACTCAACCTGTCTTCTTATCTCATCCTGTTCATCTTTGTTTGTGAGCCTGAGGTTAGACCTTGAGCAAGCCTCAACAGCTTTTTCGCATCCAATTCGACTGAAAATAAAAAATATTGCAGGCAGCAGCTCCTGTTGCTCCAGGACCTCCACAACCTCAGGCTTCGTAAGTCGCTCAATTTGGTTTTGCCGCTTTATGTATCGACCTTGCTTACCGCCCCTTGTTCTGTGAGAAGGTGTTCGAAGTTTGCTCTGGTGTCGCTGCAGAAGGTTTTGATTCACTTTTGTTTGGCCACTTTTTGCGTCAAAAAGTTCGATTAGCTCATCTCCAAATAAAACGTGCTGATGCAGTGGAACTGGCCTGTGTTCGCTAACAACAATCTCGGTGTCGCCCCTGACTTCGGCAAGCCAAGCCCCAAACTCTTCTGCGTTGGAAACAGTTGCCGACAAAGATGCCACCTGCACATCTTTCGGAAGATGCAGAATGACTTCCTCCCACACAGCACCCCTAAATCGGTCGGCTAGGTAGTGAACTTCATCCATAACCACGTAGCCAAGATCGATCAGAGTTGTGCTTCCCGCATAAATCATGTTTCTAAGCACCTCTGTGGTCATAATCACAATCTGCGCATTTGAGTTCTGGTTATTGTCCCCAGTAAGTAAGCCAACCCGCTCTCTGCCGTATCT
>CAJXTQ010000043.1 GCA_913060985.1 uncultured Micrococcales bacterium
CTTTCTGCAGTACATGTGATGTCATCACCGATGGTTTCGACTTTGTAGCCAGGCAGGGATGGCTTCAACATCGCAAGATTTGTCTTACCGCAGGCAGAGGGGAAAGCTGCGGCCACATTGAACTGCTTGCCTTCGGGGTTTGTAATGCGAATCAGAAGCATGTGCTCGGCAAGCCAACCTTCGTCACGAGCCATAGTTGAGCCAATTCGAAGACTCATTGCTTTCTTTCCCAGCAGGCTGTTTCCGCCATAGCCAGAGCCGAAGCTCCATATCTCTTTTGTTTCAGGGAACTGAACCACGTGAACATCAGGGTTGCACGGCCACGCAACATCCTGTTCACCCTCTGCAAGTGGTGAACCTACTGAGTGAACGGCTGGCACCCATTCGGCACCTGCGGCAATTTCATCCAAAACCTTTGAGCTCACCCTGGTCATGATCATCATTGAGGAAACCACGTAAGCACTGTCTGTTAGCTCAATTCCGTACCTAGCCTGGTCTGAGCCAATTGGTCCCATTGAGAAAGGAATTACATACATAGTTCTTCCGCGCATGGAGCCGTCGAAAAGCCCATTGAGTTTTTCACGCATTGCATTTGGCTCAAACCAATTATTTGTTGGACCCGCATCTTGCTCACGCTCTGAGCAGATAAACGTTCTCTCTTCAACTCGAGCAACATCGGCAGGGTTGGTGCGAGCAAGAAAGCTGTTTGGTCGCTTTTCTGGGTTGAGCTGGGTAAACGTTCCGCGCTCAACGAGCAGCTGGTTCATCTCGTCCTGCTCGGAGCCGTCTATCCAGCGAATATTGTCTGGTTTGGTAAGGCTAGCTATTTCGCTAACCCAGTTTTCAATTTCAGTTGTCATGTGAATCCCCTTGAGTGTTAAGTCTGACAGAACACTTGTCTTGAAAAGGTAATTTTCAAAAATTTAGTGTTTTTTGGAAAGGGGACTGTTTTTGCAGTCTAGGTTTTGGGGCTGTTTGCCCGGTTGTTCGAGGGAGGTGTTTCTCGATTAGTTATAAGTCTAGTGAGTATTGAAAAATCCCGTTTAGTGCTTAACTTCGCAGACCCCACCGCTACAAAGCCTTGGTGGGGTTTTTGCAAAACGCATGTGTAGCCAGCAGCCTGCGCAAAAACCAAAGGCTGATTCGAAAAATAGAAAGCTTAAGCAGATCCCACACAGCGCCAAAGGAATTGGTCCGGTCATTGCAAGCCAGCCGAGGGTGAAGCAAGCAACCACCACCATGCCAAAGCCGATATACCAAGCGGTTTTCTTTGGCTCCGCATCCACCCACTCAGGGACCTGATTGCGAGTAACCAATCTTCCCAAAGCCATCGATGGCGAAAAGCGATGGCCAACAAACAGCCTTAGGAACATATCCAACATGAAAAGCATCCCAAAACCACGCATCGGTTGGAAATCCCCTGTTGTTGCTGCATACATCCAAGCCCCAAAACCAAGCAGGAACAAAATTCCTGCGGCAGCTCTCACTTCCCGTTCATTGAAAACGGCAAAGTCATACTGCTCGGTTTTTTCACCAAAATTAAAGGTTTGAGTGGACACCCCAAAAGTCTAATTTGACAATGCTGAATTGTGAGAAGTCTCTAATTATTCTCAGCTTGTTTTCTCATCCCAGACTGGTTTTCTATTACTCAAGCTAAGGAGTTCAAATGAGCGAGAAGTATTTAGAAGACAACAAAAAGCCCTCACTTTTGGGGAAGCTAGCTCCAACCATCATTTCAGTTGGTTCGATTGCAACGGCGGTTGTTATCACCTCACCTGGCATCACATCCTCTTTGGGACTAGTCCAACAGGTTGAAAATGATTCTCAATCAGGATCAGAAGTTGATGCAATCACTGCTGATTCACTTCCAGCTCTCGAGCCAAATGCGGATGTCCCTCAGCAGACGACAACTGCGGATGCTGGGCAATCCGCATCGACACCAGCTCAGGCCGAGGTTTCGACAATTGACCAGCCACTCTTAGAGACCCAGAACACAGCTCAGCCCATAACTGAAACCAATCCTCCTGTTGAAACGGTCGTTGTGGAAACTCCTGTTCCTGCTAAAGAGCCAGTGCCGGTGGCTGAGCCAACCCCAGTTACAGATCCAGCACCTAATGCATCTTCCGCAACTTGGGTCGCTGACTCAGGTTCATCTGGGACTGTGATCGACCAGGGAACCTCAGCTACTGCCACCGAAAACAATAGTTCCGCCACTCCCTATTACGACGACGATGATGACGATGACTACGAGGGTGGATATGACTACGACGGTGATGACGATGATCACGATGACGATGATGACGACTACGACGACGACCACGACGACGATGATGACGACTAGGAAAGAGATAGGTTAGAAAAATGAAAAAGCTGGGTATTTCCTTGGTTGCATTAGTGCTTCTAAGTGGATGTTCCCAGGCAACCCCGGAGGTCACGCTTCCAGACTCAGTTGAAATCCAATCAGGATCGAATGACGGAGCCGTATCTACAACGGAGGAAACGGGTTCTAATCAGGCTGCGGCTGAGTCAGAAACTCCGCCAACGGCTGAGCCGATTCAACCCGAGATTAGTTCTGATCCGGATAGTGACTCCCAACCGCAATCTTCGACTCAAGATTTTGTGATTGATTATGCGGAGCTGGAAATCGAGGATCAATCTGGAGATGGCAAGACAGTTGCAATTGAGGAACTGAGGACTTCTTTGCCAGCAGCCCTGATTGTCATAACCAATCGCTCAGGTTCAGTTCTCGGCGTTGCAAAGGCAAGTGCCACCAGCACACCCGTATCAATTGAACTTCGAACCCCAATAACAGTCAGCCAAGAGCTCTACGCCCAACTGTTTGCCGACAACGGCAATGGTGATTATGACAGTTCTGATTTGGTTGTGTACGAAGATTTGGAAGAGCGAGAGCCAATAACCGAAGACTTTGATTATCGGGTGAGATAGTGAAGCTAAAGTCATCGCTTCGGCTGAGGATTGTCATTTGGATTCTTGCTCCAATGACAATTCTTGCCATTCTCCTCACGAGTGGTGCTGCAATTGTTTTTCAACAACAAACCGAGCAGCGAATCAGTGAGTCACTCAGCAGAGAGGCAAGCGAGCTTGTTTTGCTAAGTGAAAACATTGAATTTGAATCCTCGCAGGAACTGCTTCAGCGGTTTGTCGAGCGAAGCTCACCAGATGTTGATGAGCAAATAATTGCGATAGTCAACGACAGGGTTTTTCTCCGCTCAGGCAGCTCCTCATTCAGGCTTGACCAAGATAGTGATTTTCTGTCTCTTGTGACATCGGTGGACTCAACGACGTTCGGGGAGTTCAGTCAGGGTGTGAATTATCGATGGATCTCAATTCCAGTGAATTCTTTGGTTGACAGTGGTTTTCTGGTGAGTGCATTCAGTGTTGATAGGCAAAATAATCAAACACTGGTAGCAATTTTCAGCTTTATTGGTGTTGCCATATTCTCGCTGTTTGTTGCATCGATCTTTGGCTGGTTTGCATCCGGCAGGATTTTCAGACCAATTGGGGCGATGTCAAAAGCAGCGTCTGAAATCGGTCATGATGACCTGACTTCCAGAATTCCTCTGCAGGGCAACAACAACGAGTTAGACAGTTTGGCAACCGAGTTCAACTCGATGCTTGATCGATTGGAAGAGTCTTTTAAAAACCAGAGGTCCTTTGTTGATGATGCCGGGCATGAGCTTCGAACTCCACTAACTGTCATTCGGGGACATCTTGATTTGGTGATGCAGGACCCCAAAGCCAATGCGCAGAGCCTGGAAATTATCAGAGACGAATTGTCACGAATGAGCAGGTTGGTTTTTGATCTGCAAACACTCACAAAATCGAACCAGCCTGAGTTTGTGAGATTAGAGCCAGTCAACCTGCAAATCCTCAACGACGAGCTATATGTCAAAGCCGAGTCGCTGGCTGAGAGAAGCTGGATTCAGTCTGCTGATGATCTAGACATCGAGCTGATGCTGGATAGGCAGAGAATCACTCAAGCATTTTTGCAACTGGTCGAAAACGCCTGCAAGCAAACAGCAGATGGTGACGCTATCGAAATCGGAATCAGCCTGCAGGGCGGACAGGTTTCATTTTTTGTCGATGACAGTGGGCCTGGAATTGCTGAGCAGGATCGCGAGAAGGTCCTTCAAAGGTTTGCCCGCGGAGCAGGACATGCTGAAAGTGGCGAGGGTAGCGGGCTGGGTTTAGCGGTGGCTGATGCAATCGCAAAGTCCCATAAAGGCTTTATTCAGATAGATGATGGCAGCCAAGGTGGGGCAAGAGTCGCTATCGTTTTGCCTCAAGGAGAGTCATGAACAGAATTCTGATTGCTGAGGATGCAGAGCGAATCTCAAGCTTTGTTTCAAAAGGCCTGCAGGCAGCAGGTTATGAGACAGTAGTTACCGCATCTGGTGATCAAGCATTGGCTATTTTGAGATCATCCGATTTCGATCTGTTGATTTTGGATATTGGACTCCCCGGTAAAGATGGCTATCAGGTCATGGAAGAAGTCCGCGGCAGCGGCAACAACATCCCAATAATTGTGCTTACCGCCAGAGACAGTGTGGATGACACTGTCGCAAGCTTTGATGGTGGTGCCGATGACTATATGTCCAAACCCTTTAGCTTCGAAGAACTGCTGGTCAGGGTTAAACGCCGTATCGCAGAGCCCTCCAAAGAGAGCAAGGGTGAAAACTCGATTTCGGTTGGCAATGTTGAGCTTGATCTTCTAACCAGGGAGCTTCGGGTTGCTGGGGTTGAGTATGAGCTGACATCCCGCGAGTTCACCATGCTGGAAATGTTTTTGAAAAATCCCAACCAAGTGCTCTCCAGAGAACAGATTCTCTCCAGGGTTTGGGGTCTGGCACACGATCCAGGAAGCAACGTGGTCGATGTTTACGTTAGGTATTTGAGGCAAAAAGTGGGCAGTGAGCGGATCCAGACGGTTCGAGGAATGGGATATAAGTTTGTCTGAGCCCGCCTACCAATACAGTGCCGGTTCGATGGGCACTGGTTTCATTTTCAAAATTCTGGATTACCGAAATGAGGACTCGGCCAAACATTTCTGCGAGATGGCAATGGAAATTATCGAGGATGCAAATCAGCGGTTTTCTACATATATCGCAAATAGCGAGCTCTCAAAAATCAACTCTGGAGCAATAGCTTTGGACGATGCCTCATCTGTTCAGCAGCAGATCTGGTCTCAGGCAAAACAGTGGTCGGAGGACACTAACGGGTTTTTCACACCCGAAGCTCCAGACGGCTCTTTTGACCCCTCCGGCATTGTCA
>CAJXTQ010000044.1 GCA_913060985.1 uncultured Micrococcales bacterium
AGAGAAAGCATTCAATCAAAAGCCGCCCTTCGAAGAATATTGATTGAGCATCTGGCAAACTTGGACCGAGCTCTGAGTTGTCAAAAAAGATTGGAGAGCTAGATGGATTTCCAGCAATTTATCCAAGATTGGGAGCCATTAATCCGAATCACTTTCATTGTTGTCGGAGCGATAGTTCTCACATTGGTTCTAAGAGCTAGCTCGAGACGAATCGTCAACGCGATTATCACAGGCGTCAACACTCATGCCCGAGAAGTTGCGGACAAACTCGTTGAAGAACAGCGAATCCTGCAGAGAACAAAAACCATCGCGAGTGTGCTGGATAACTTTTTGCTCTGGGGTATTTCAATCACCGCTGTTGTTATGGTGCTCAGCGAGCTCGGGGTGAACATTGGCGCACTGATTGCAGTAACTTCAATTCTTGGTGCGGCTATTGGCTTTGGTGCTCAGTCGCTTGTAAAGGATCTGCTCAGCGGAATATTCATTGTCTTTGAGGACCAATATGGCGTAGGTGACTGGGTAGATGTTGGAGAGGCCAACGGCGAGGTCGAAAAGGTCGGCCTTCGCGTTACCGAGCTCAGAGATGTCCACGGAACGCTCTGGTTTGTAAGAAATGGTGAGATTGTCCGAGTTGGAAACTACACCCAAGACTGGGCTCGAGCACTACTTGATCTTCCATTTAGCTATGAAAACGACATAGACAAGGTCAACAAGCTCATTGCAGACGTCTCCACCAAGCTGTCCAAAGACCCGCAGTTTGATTCATCAATTCTTGGTGAACCTGAAATATGGGGAATGGATTATGTGAGTGGAGAGCAGTTTGTTATTCGCGTAGCTTTGACCACGAAGCCATCAAAGCAGTGGGCAGTCACTCGAGAGCTGCGGTCCAGACTGAAAACAGCTTTTGATAAAGAGGGAATCTCTTTGCAGAAGGCAACCCGAATCAACCTTTCCAACTAATTGGACCAGGAACTTTTCAAGCGTTTGGGTGGTGAAAAAACCTTCACCACCATCGCAAGCGTTTTCTATCAGCGGGTAAGCAAGGATCCGGTTTTACACGAGATGTATCCAGAGGAAGATCTCGGGCCTGCTGAAGAAAGACTTCGACTGTTCCTTATTCAATACTGGGGTGGGCCAAGTGAATACCAAGAGCTGCGGGGTCATCCACGGCTGAGGATGCGTCATGCTCCCTTCAAGGTCAACCCCAAAGCAAAGCAACACTGGCTAAAGGCGATGCGTGAAGCAGTTGATGCAGCCAAGCTGAGTGAAGCTGATGATGCGCTGGTTTGGGACTATTTTGAAAGAGCAGCCCTGGCGATGGTAAATACTTTCGAGGACTAGGAGATCCTGGTTGATTCTCTGGTGATGACGTGGCCGTAGCTTGTTGATAGTCGAAGCCAGTTTTTGTTCTTATAAGCCTTAACATTCTCACCCTTGACCAAAAAACCAAGTCCGGCCATAGCAAAAGCGGCCGCTCCGGGAAGCATCAATCCGATATCCACGGGTCTAGACCAAATCTGCGCTCGAATTCTTGCCGCGACCGGTCCACCGACTGAATCTGGTAGCGACTCGGCCACGTCCTTGATGCCTTTTTTGGCCCACTCGCTGACCTGTTCATCTGAGTATTCAACCACCGCCTCCCAGCCATTTCTGGGTGCTGAAATTCCAGTCCAGGATGCTGGCTTGTGGTCAATGGGCAATTCCAGTTGAAGGCTTTCCTCAGCCTTAGGAAGTCTTTGCAAGACCTCTCCAAGGAGCACAACTGAATCAACCTCGGTTGGGCTTGCAAGCTTGATAGTCCTCATACCAATGGCGGTTGGGCCGTCTGCAAAAAGACTTGATGTAAATATTGGCGCTACCGAAACAGCTAGAACATCCCCAAATGCTCGGAATCGAACCACCCCATCCTCGTCCATCTTTTTGGCCCTTGAGAGGAAATTAATCAGATCAATTGCCTGATTGGGAGATTGCAGTAAAAGTGGCTGGTTCATCAGACCTCTAAACTAATGCAAGGAAAGCCAACTCTTATGAATCATTCACCAATTACTCAGCTAAAGCAGACACTGGAACTTACCCAACTTGAGGAAAACAAGTTTCAGGGAAAAAGTCTATGGATGCCCCATGGGCGAGTTTTTGGTGGTCAGGTAATGGCACAGGCCTTGGCGGCCGCAACGAGGACGGTTGAGAACTCTCGACCCGTTCATTCGCTTCACGGCTATTTCTTGCGACCTGGGGATGTTGAACAGGAGATCACCTTTGATGTGGAGATTCTGAGGGACGGAAGGTCTTTCAGTGCCAGACGAGTTCAGGCAATTCAGAAAGAGAAGGTGATCTTCTCAATGATTTCAAGCTTCCAGACTTCTGAACCCGGAGTTGATCACCAAATGGACCTAACCGGTGAAAACGGGGATCCGGAAAAACTCCCGTCGGCCAGCGAAATTCTTGGAGATATTGATCATCCAAGTGCTCAGTATTGGGCTAATTCCAGACCCTTTGATATCCGTCACTTTCCAGATGATTTGTACTTGAAGGTCAAAACCAAGCAGCCAAGCCAGACCGTTTGGCTAAAAACAAGAGAGCCGATTGATCTTGCCGCTGAGCTTCATCCAGCCGCACTTGCATTCGCAAGTGATTACACAATTTTGGAATCTGGCCTGAGAAATCACGGCATCAGTTGGGCTCACCCTGGAATGGCAAGTGCTTCTCTGGACCATGCCATGTGGTTTCACCGACCTGTGGACATAAACAGGTGGATGCTTTATCAGCAGGAGTCACCATCCGCCCAGGGTTCGAGAAACCTAAACCTGGGAAAGATCTATCAAGACGGAGTCTTGGTGGCAACTGTGGCTCAAGAAGGAATGTTGAGAATTCCAGAGTTCTCCGATTAGTCCCTGGTGAGTCGCCTATAGGTTGTCCGGTGGGGCTTCGCTGCCTCTTCACCCAATCTCTCAATCTTGTTCTCTTCATAGGACTGGAAGTTACCCTCAAACCAATACCAATTGTCAGGGTTTTCCTCTGTTCCCTCGTAAGCGAGTATGTGTGTTGCAACGCGGTCTAAGAACCACCTGTCGTGAGTGATTACCACCGCACACCCAGGGAATTCCTCCAGGGCGTTTTCTAGGCTGCCGAGAGTCTCCACATCCAGATCATTTGTCGGCTCATCGAGAAGCAGTAGGTTTCCACCTTGCTTCAGAGTCAGTGCCAAATTAAGCCTGTTGCGCTCTCCTCCAGACAAAACGCCGGCTGGCTTTTGCTGGTCCGGGCCTTTGAATCCAAAGGCGGCAACATAAGCTCTGGATGGCATTTCAACATTTCCAACCTGGATGTAATCAAGGCCATCGGAAACTACTTCCCAAAGCGATTTCTTCGGGTCAATTCCAGCTCTCGCCTGATCTACGTAACTGATTTTCACGGTCTCGCCAATTTTTAGGTTTCCGCTGTCAATCTCCTCCAGGCCAACAATGCACTTGAACAATGTGGACTTACCAACACCATTTGGCCCAATAACTCCAACTATTCCGTTTCTTGGGAGAGTGAAACTCAGATCTGAGAAAAGAGACCTGCCATCAAATCCTTTGGCAATGTTTTCAGCATTGATCACGACATCACCAAGTCTTGGTCCGGGAGGAATCTGGATTTCCTCAAAATCAAGCTTCCTGGTCTTATCCGCCTCGGCAGCCATTTCCTCATATCGGGCAAGACGAGCCTTGGACTTGGTTTGCTTAGCTTTGGGTGATGATCTCACCCACTCGAGCTCGTCTTTCAGGCGCTTAGCCATCTTGGCGTCTTTTTTGCCCTGCACCTGCAGTCTCTCCTGCTTTTTCTCCAGGTAGGTGCTGTAGTTGCCCTCGTACGGATAGGCCCGACCGCGATCCAACTCCAAAATCCACTCTGCAACGTTGTCTAGGAAGTACCTATCGTGAGTTACCGCCAAAACGGCACCGGGATACTTGGCCAAGTGCTGCTCAAGCCACAAAACACTCTCAGCATCGAGGTGGTTGGTTGGCTCGTCCAAAAGGAGGAGGTCAGGTTTTTCCAAAAGCAGCTTACAAAGCGCCACCCTTCTTCTTTCTCCCCCTGAAAGATGAGTCACTGGAGAATCGCTGGGCGGGCAGCGAAGAGCATCCATCGCCTGCTCCAGCTGATTTTCCAAATCCCACGCATCCAGGTGGTCGATTTCCTCCTGAAGCTTTCCCATTTCCTCAAGCAGCGAATCATAATCGGCGTCTGGGTTGGCAAGCTCTTCGGAAATTTGATTGAAGCGGTCAATCTTGGCGATTGTTCCAGCAACAGCCTCCTGCACGTTTCCCAGGACTGTCTTCTCCTCGTTGAGAGGGGGCTCCTGCAGCAAAATCCCAACTGTGTGCCCCGGCGAGAGCCGAGCCTCTCCGTTACTTGGCTGATCAAGCCCGGCCATAATTTTCAAAACCGATGACTTTCCGGCGCCATTGGGGCCGACAACACCGATTTTTGCACCTGGGTAAAAAGCAAGGGTTACGTCATCGAGGATGACTTTGTCTCCATGTGCTTTTCGGGCACCGATCATTTGATAGATAAATTCAGCCATTAATAACTTTCCAATTTCGAAGCAACGATTGGAAATTGTAGCTGAGATGGCTAGCTGGCTGCTTGAGTAAGCTCCTCTGAGTCTTGGGTCTGGTAAACATTTCGCTCGAATACACTGGTCCCCCAGCTGAGGTCGTGGCCAATACCAATTGCCTCTATCTCAACGGTGGTTCCAGTTTTCTCACCGTTGTCCCAGTCTCTGACCCTCAGCCTTCCTTGCAAAACAACTCGGTTTCCTTTTTCCAAGCTCGAGGCCATATTCTCGGCAATTCTTCTGAATCCAACCACGGTATACCAATTCACATTTGAGTCCTCCCACTGGGCGAGCTCACGGTTGAACCTTCTTGCGGAACTGACCAATCTAAATGAAGTCAGCTGATGACCATCCTTTGTGGTCACGCTTCTGGGTGTAGTTGCAACTAGTCCTTGAAGAGAAATTAGTTCTTGCATGATCTGTCCTTTCGATTTGCATCGATTTTGGAACAGCGGAACTCGTAAGTTCTTCGAGATCTTGCCAGTTGTTGATAAGTGGTTAGTTTTGCTACTTGTTAGCGCATCAATGATGCAAAGTTTGCCCTAACCTTTGCAACCTTCGGAGACACAACCGCAAGGCAGTACCCCTGATTCGGGTTTTTTGCGAAGTAATCCTGGTGATAGCTCTCCGCTTCATAAAAAACAT
>CAJXTQ010000045.1 GCA_913060985.1 uncultured Micrococcales bacterium
GTCAGAACCACAATGGAGATCGCCATAGAGGCAATGTCTGTGGTGGAAAGAGTCAAAGTTCCAAATAGGTTGAACGTCTCTCCTCCCAAGCTTGGAAGCTGGCTGGTGCTACCACCAATGAAGAACTGGTAGACGTAGCGAAGGGTTAGTGCCAATCCGATTGAAACAATCATTAGCTGCACGATTCCAAGCCCCTTGCGCCTCAGCGGTCGCCAGATGACCACGTCCTGAGCGAGACCTGCCGCACCGCTGGCGATTACCGCCAAGATGATTCCCAAGAACGGGTTGATGTCGAAGCTTGCTAAGAACAATGCAATGACAGCACCGAAAGTAACCATCTCCGCGTGGGCAAAGTTTGAAAGTTTGGTTGTTCCGAATACCAGCGAGAGCCCAACACTGGCCAGTCCAAGCATTAGACCGAAGTTAATTCCATAGACCAAACGGGTGAAAAACTGCGGCCAGAAGCCAACTGCACTTCGTTCACCCTCACCAATGAAGTAGTTGATTACTACCGTCCCCGTGAGACCAAACTCAACCTGCTTGATCGGCCCGCCATCCTCAACCACGGCGATTCCTTCAGGCAGGGTCTCCTCATTGAGGATTACTTCGTACTGCCCCCTCTCGGGAACGCCAATTACCCAACGCCCGTCATCGCCGGTGACGGTCGTGGCCTCATAGCCATTTCCGCTCACCGTGATTTCAACACCCGCAAGTGACTCACCGTCGAGTTTTACGTTGCCGAAAATCTTGTCATCAAATTCAGTTCCCACTTCGTCTGCAGTAGCGGACACAGGAAGCGCTAGTAATAGCATCATTGCTGCGAACACTGCTGCTATGGCACTGATCGTTCTCTTTCCAGTTTTACTCAGTTGCACCGAGGCTCCTATTCGGATTCGACTTTCGCCTGTCAGTGAAAAGACCACAGCTCTCGTGTTCTGAGAGAGTGGTCATCCCAAAAGCATTAACCAAAAATACACTTATTTTGGACTCTGGCAAACATTTCCAAGCAATTAGTTACCCGCTCGATACCTTTGGCAAGCAGTTAGGATTGTCCTACGGGATTTGAAAGTGCGGATTAAATGACTGAAAACGACCCATTTGGACTTATTGGCCTCACATATGACGATGTGCTTTTACTGCCGGGCCAAAGTGATGTTGTGCCAGCAAATGTGAACACATCAATTCAACTCACCCGCAACATAAACCTCAATATTCCGCTTCTCTCTTCAGCGATGGACACCGTCACTGAAGCCCGCATGGCTATTGCTATTGCCAGGCAGGGCGGTATTGGCATCATCCATAGAAATCTTTCGGTGGATGATCAGGCATCCCAGGTGGATCTTGTAAAGCGCAGTGAGGCGGGGATGGTCACCCACCCCGTAACCACCTCTCCCTACGCAACAATTCAAGAGGTCGATGATCTATGCGGGAGATACCGGGTTAGTGGGCTTCCAGTTGTTGACGAAGATGACAAGTTGGTAGGCATTGTCACTAACAGAGACATGCGCTTTGTGCTGGAGGTTCAGCGAACCACCACCCTGGTCAAAGACATAATGACATCGATGCCTCTTATTACCGGTCAGGTTGGTATCAACCCAGATGAGGCCATGGCGCTTTTGGCACAGCACAGAATCGAGAAACTGCCATTAGTTGATGAAAATGGCAGATTGAAGGGTTTGATCACCGTCAAGGATTTCGACAAGAGTGAGAAGTATCCAAATGCGGCCAAGGACAGTCGCGGTCGACTACTGGTTGGAGCCGCCGTTGGAGTTGGCGCTGACGCTTGGGAGCGATCAATGGCTCTGGTGGAGGCCGGTGTTGATTTGCTGGTTGTTGATACCGCGCACGGGCACAATTCAGGGGTGTTGGAAATGGTGAAAAAGCTCAAGGCCGAACCATATGCCAAAGACACAGACATCATCGCTGGAAACGTTGCCACCACCGAAGGCGCCCAGGCAATCATCGATGCCGGAGCTGATGGGGTAAAAGTTGGAGTGGGGCCAGGTTCAATCTGTACAACAAGAGTTGTTGCAGGGGTCGGAGTCCCGCAGATAACTGCCGTTCACCTTGCCAATATTGCGGCCAAAAAAGCAGGCGTTCCGGTTATCGCCGATGGTGGCCTGCAGTACTCGGGAGATATTGCCAAGGCTTTGGTCGCCGGTGCAAGTGCAGTGATGGTTGGCGGATTGCTGGCCGGAACAGATGAGGCGCCGGGGGACATAACTTTTGTAAATGGAAAGCAGTACAAAACATATAGAGGTATGGGATCTTTGGGTGCCATGAGCGCTCGCGGTTCCAAGCAGAGTTATTCAAAAGACAGATATTTCCAAGACGATGTCCTAAGAGAAGACAAACTGGTTCCGGAGGGGGTCGAGGGCCAGGTGCCCTATCGAGGCACAGTCGCAACAGTTGTTCATCAACTCATCGGAGGACTGCGTGCATCAATGGGTTATGTCGGTGCCGGAACAATCCCTGAGCTATTGGAAAAGGGCAAGTTTGTGAGAATCACCGCAGCCGGGCTTCGTGAGAGCCACCCGCATGATCTGCATCAGATTATTGAGGCTCCGAATTACGGAACCCGTTAGGAAATCATGGCCGAGATTGAAATTGGGCTTTCCAAAAAAGCCACCCGCAGTTACTCCTTTGATGATGTTGCGATAGTTCCAACCCGGAGAACTCGAGACAGCGAGGATGTCTCCATTGAATGGAGCATTGATGCCTTCAAGTTTGATCTGCCAGTGATAGCTGCACCAATGGATTCGGCCATGTCACCCAAGCAGGCAATTGCACTTGGCAAGCTGGGGGGACTGGGGGTTTTGGACCTAGAGGGTTTATGGACAAGGTATGAGGACCCGTCTCAGCAATATGCGGAGATTATTGGCGCTGAACCGGAGCGAGCAAACGAAGTTTTGCAGAGAATCTACTCAGAGCCAATCAAGCCAGAACTGATTATTGAACGTTTAGGCGAGATTAGAGAATCCGGAGTGGTTGTCGCTGGATCTCTAAGCCCTCACAGAACCGCCGAGTTTCACGAAACGGTTGTGAAGGCCGGTGTAGATATCTTCGTAATTCGCGGAACCACCGTGAGTGCCGAGCATGTTTCTAAAAACTCAGAGCCACTGAATCTCAAAGAGTTTATTTACGAATTGGATGTGCCGGTAATTGTCGGTGGAGCTGCCACCTATCAAGCTGCTATGCACCTAATGCGAACTGGAGCGGCAGGAGTTTTGGTCGGCTTTGGAGGTGGGGCCGCAAGCTCCACGAGACAGATTCTTGGTATTCATGCCCCAATGGCCTCCGCGGTTGCAGATATAGCTGCCGCAAGACGGGATTACATGGATGAATCAGGCGGCCGCTATGTTCACCTGATTGCCGATGGCGGATTGGGAACCAGCGGTGACATCGTCAAAGCAATTGCCTGCGGAGCGGATGCGGTGATGCTTGGAAGCGCACTGGCCAAGGCCAGCGATGCACCAGGTGCTGGATTCCACTGGGGTCAAGAGGCGGTAAATCCAACTCTTCCCCGCGGTCACAGAGTTCAGGTTGGTGAGAATGGAAGCCTCGAGCAGGTTCTTCTAGGTCCCGCCAATGATGCTTTTGGGACGAGTAACCTAATGGGGGCTTTGCGCCGAGCAATGGCTACCACTGGTTACACAGAACTCAAAGAGTTCCAAAAAGTTGATGTAGTGATAAGCCCATACAGAGCGCAGTGAAACCTACCTGGCTGGGAGTCGCCAAGCGACCTAAGTGGATAGCGGTGCTGATCGCCATGTTGATCATTGCCGCTGGTTTCGCTGGCCTTGCGCAATGGCAGCTGGAGAGAACCTTCACGACCGTCGGAATTGCCGAGGCGGAATTACCAGAGGTTCCAATCGAGCAGTTAGTAGAGGTTGGCCAGCCACCAAGACAGGATGTGCTGGATCGATTGGTGGAATTTGAGGCGAAGGTCGATTACGAAAATCTTTACATCGTTTCTGGTCGGAAACAGTTTTTGGATCCTGAATTGGTCGAGGGTTACTGGCTGATTGCGAACAGTGAAATTGAATTTGATGGGGCAGAGCAGAATCTCACCCTGGCATTGGGATTTAGCGATGACTTGGAGGAGATTGCTCAAGTAAGAGAGTCTTTGGCTGGAGCAGATTCTGAAACAGAGCAAATGATTGGATATATAGAGCCAACAGAGGCACCTGGAACCAAAGACGGTTCGGTCTTGAGTTCATTGTCGCTGGCTCAATTGGTGAATTTGTATTTTGATGAGCCGACACCTTATTTGCCGGTGTTTGTCATAATTCAGCAGGGTCCAATACCCGAGGGTCTTGACCGAATCCTGATTGATGTTTTGGATGAGCGAGTCGAGATCAATTGGCTGACAGCTTTTTATGCGATCGAGTGGATTATCTTTGCGTTGTTTGCGATCTATTTCTGGTATCGCTTAGTTTCAGATGAGCTGATGCGCGAATTAGAGGCTCAGGCAGATTTAGACTATTAGCGTGCAAAAGATTCCCGTTTCCAGAATTCCTCAGATCAAGTCAACCCTGAAGCTATACAAAGTATCTAGCTACATCACGGGCATCTTTCTTATTTTGCTGATGATTACCTGGGGTATTCGTCGACTGCCCTTTTTAGGATATGACTTATGGCTTTTAGGCCCGAACGGGTTTATTACCTTCGAAAGCTACGGATTTGAGGGCAACGGATTGCCACTGGAAGGTTTCAACCTGACGGTAATCATCCTGATAGTTCACGGTTGGCTGTATGTGCTTTATCTCTTTGCTGATTTCAGAATGTGGACTTTGTTGCGCTGGAGCATTTGGCGATTTCTACTAATCGCCCTGGGCGGTATAGTTCCCCTTCTAAGCTTTTGGACAGAGGCTCGATACGCAAAGATTGCTCAGCAGGAGATAGCCGAGATTGAAGGGGCAGCATCATCAGACCGGTAATTGTCATTGACTTTGGCGCTCAGTA
>CAJXTQ010000046.1 GCA_913060985.1 uncultured Micrococcales bacterium
GTATGGTCTGTCACCAGCTGGGGAGAGCTAAGAAAAGACGGCCTGGACGCAGATGAGTACAACTTCCTAAATCCAGAGCAAACAGCCAAGGTTCCGTATCTAACAGAAAAGCTATCGACCGCAGAGGGACCATTTGTTGGCGTAAGCGATTTCATGCACGCTGTTCCAGACATGGTCAGGCAATGGATTCCAGGGGACTATGCGACCTTGGGAGCAGACGGTTTTGGATTCAGTGACACGCGACCTGCTGCCAGAAGATACTTCAAGATCGATGGGCCATCTATTGCCGCCAGAGTTTTACAGCAACTGGAAGCGCAAGGAAAGATTCAAAAAGGTTTGTCGGTTGAGTTGATGCGAGAATTCAAGCTCGACGATGTCCGAGCCGGAACAAGCGGAAGTGCTGGTGGCGACGCCTAATCCACAATTTGTCCCCGAGGCGCTGGCCGCCTCGGTTGAAAAGCGCCTAGCCAGCGAACTGGCATGGTTTTTGGAAATGCCTGAAACCAGGCGAAACTCGGTGATGAATGTCGTAAAAAACGGGCTCAGCTATTTCGGACAGCTGCTGGATAATCAGGCGGATTCAACTCTTTTGGCATCCCAAGCATTTGAATCAGCTCCTAGGGAGTTACTTCGGTCGGTTTCGCTGCAGGAGACTCTGCAGGTGACCAGGGTGATTTCCAGCACACTAGAGCAGCATCTCGGTAAGGATTATCAAGAGCTGATTGATGCATTTGCCAAAGAGACCAGTTTTGCTGCAGCTGATATCTACGCTCGCGCGAGCAGGTCGCGAAGTATTTGGGATGACCGCCTTGAAGCTTTGATCATCGATGCTGTGATTAGTGGAGAGAGCGACGCTGAGGTTGCAAGTCGTGCAAGTGCCCTCGGTTGGCGCGGTCAGGGTGCCATTGCGGTAATGGTCGGAATAGTCCAGGGTGAGGTTGATTTCGATCAGTATCGGAAGCTTGCAAGGCTGAAGTCTGCTGATGTATTGATTGGTAGACAAGGAAGTCACCTGATACTCATCGTTGGATTCCGCGATTCAGATAATTCCACGGGTGAAAACCTATTTGAACTAGCTCAGGATTTTGCACTTTTTTCCAAGCCAGGTCCAGTTGTTATGGGGCCAAGAGTGGAAAGCATTAACCTTGCGCGTAGAAGTGCAAGAGCCGCTTTTGGCGCAATAAAGGTAATCCGTGGCCAAAACTTGGGGCGCAGGGCAGTTCGCAGTCGAGAGTATTTGGCCGAGCGGGCTGTCATCGGTGAGGCAGAAGCTCAGAGGGCACTCATTCGGGAGGTTTACCAAAGGCTTCAAAATGATAGCCCGCAGCTTTTAGAGACGCTGGAGGTGTTCCTGGAGCAAAACGGATCAATAGAGAAAACATCCAACGAGCTGATAATCCACCCAAACACAGTTCGTTACCGACTAGCCAGCATTGAAAAGGAGCTGGGTTTGGACCCTTTACAGTCAAAGGGACAGTTCACACTCAGAATTGCGTTAGCTCTTGGCCGTGTTCAAACGCAAGGCTCTAATCAAGGTCTATCCTGATGCCCATGCGATATTTGATATTTCCAGGACAAGGAAGCCAAAAACCCGGATTTCTCTCAAGCTGGATTGCTAATAAAAAATTCAAGGCAACCATTGAGGAGCATTCTGAGATAACTGGACTTGATCTTTTGCATCTAGGAACCGAAGCAACTGCCGAAGAAATCGCTCAGACCGTTGTGACTCAACCGCTGATTGTTTCGGCCAGCATTGCAAGCGTCAGGACAGTTTTTGAAGATAGCCAATTGGCAAAATTCGATGGGATTGCGGGTCACAGCGTTGGCGAATTCGCTGCTGCTGCAATCGCTGGAGTCATAACGGACCGAGAGGCGCTTGAACTTGTCAGCCTGCGCGCGAAAGCCATGCAAGAGGCTGCCGCTCAGACAGAAACAGGAATGGCAGCCGCAATTGGCGCTGACGTTAGTCAGCTTGAACAAAAGCTTGGAGATCTCGTAATCGCAAACTACAACGGTGCGAATCAGTATGTGGTTGCTGGACTGAAGGCGGACCTGCAGCTTCTCTCAGATAATCCCCCGGCCGGCTTCAGAATAATACCGCTGTCAGTCTCCGGGGCTTTCCATACAGCTTTTATGGAACAGGCCAAAGCGTCGCTGAAAAAAGACTTTGAGCAAGTTCAGGCTAAAGATCCAAATGTGACGCTACTGTCGAACAAAGACGGTCAACCAGTCTCCTCCGGTGCCGAATTTTTGGAAACGCTACTAACCCAAGTTAGCTCTCCGGTTCGTTGGGATAAATGCATGCAGACAATTAATGGGTCATCTTTGGTGGTTGAGGCTGCACCAAGCGGGGTGCTAAGCAACCTGCTAAAAAAGACCATTGAGAATACGGATATATATTCCTTGAAAAGCCCTGATGACTCTATAGACTTGGGCACCAATGACTGAGTTGCGCGTAGCGGAAACCCACAGATATTCCAAGATATATTCCTTGGGAGCATCTAGGGGAAACCTTGCCGTGAGCAATGATGAAATCGCAGGGCCAATCGATTCAAGCGATGAGTGGATAAGGCAGCGCACCGGAGTTATCACCCGAGCCAGAGCAAGCGATGATCAAACACTTGCCTCTATGGCTGTTGAGGCGGGCAAAGAGGCAATTGAGAGAGCCGGTATCAAACCGGAGCAAATTGATTTGGTGATCGTATCCACCATCTCATTTCCTTACGCAACGCCCTCAGCAGCAACACTGATAGCAGCCGAACTGGGAATTCCAGATGCTGCGGCATATGACATCAGCGCCGCCTGTGCTGGCTATTGCTACGGAATCGCCCAAGCTGACTCCATGATTCGCTCTGGTCTATGCGAATACGCCCTCGTCATAGGAGCGGAAAGACTCTCAGATTTCATTGACCCCACTGACAGGACCATAAGCTTCCTCTTGGGAGATGGGGCCGGGGCTGCAATTGTAGGGCCAAGCGAGACGCCCGGCATTAGCCAGAGTGTCTGGGGCAGTGACGGAACAAAGTGGGACAAGGTCGGAATGACCGGCTCAATCCTCGAATTCAAAGAGGGTGGATCTTGGCCAACATTGGTGCAAGAGGGAAGAACAGTCTTTCGCTGGGCTGTCTGGGAAATGGTTAAGGCTGCCAAAGAGGCCCTAGACACGGCAGGAATCTCAGTCAACGACCTCTCGGCGCTAGTAACTCACCAAGCAAACATGCGAATCATCGATGAGTTTGCAAAACAATTAGAACTTCCAGACTCTGTGGTCGTTGCCAGGGATATTGAAACTACCGGTAACACATCGGCTGCCTCTATCCCACTTGCGATGCATCGAATTCTGCAAGAGAAACAAGTTAGTTCTGGAGGATTGGCATTACAAATAGGATTTGGAGCTGGGCTTGCCTACGCCGCTCAAGTAGTGGTGCTCCCCTAAAATAAACCGAACAACTCAAAGGAGAAAACAATGGCTCACACTGAAGCTGAAGTTCTGGCTGGACTGGCCGAACTGGTAAACGAAGAAACCGGTATTGCAACGGATCTTGTACAGCCAGAGAAATCATTTACGGACGATTTGGATATTGACTCAATTTCAATGATGACAATTGTTGTAAATGCCGAAGACAAGTTTGATGTCAAGATTCCCGACGAGGAAGTAACAAACCTGGTCACCGTGAAGGATGCAGTTGACTTCATTGTTGGAGCACAAGGGTAACTTGCGAAGAGTAGTTGTCACTGGAATCGGCGCCACCACCCCGCTGGGTGGAAATGCCGCCGACAGTTGGAGTGCCTTGCTTGCTGGAGAGTCGGGCATTGCGACCCTGGAGCAAGAGTGGGTCGAACGCTATCAACTTCCAGTGACTTTTGCCGGCAGCGCGAAAATCCCAGCAAATGAGGTACTTACTCCGCAAGAGGCAAAAAGACTAGATCCATCTAGCCAATTTGCCCTTATAAGCGCGAGAGAGGCCTTTGCAGACGCTGGAGAGCCTGAATTTGATCCGTTGCGCATGAGCGTTGACTTTGCAACCGGCATTGGCGGGGTGTGGACCCTGCTGGATGCATTTGAAACTCTTAAAGACCGAGGTCCTCGCCGAGTGATGCCAATGACCGTTCCAATGCTTATGCCCAATGGACCGGCAGCAGCAGTAGGTATGCATTTTGGAGCAAAAGCTGGGGTGCACACCGCTGTTAGCGCATGTGCCAGTGGCAATGAATCAATTGCGAACGCTTTCCACAGAGTCAAATCTGGAGCGGTAGATATTGCCATTGCGGGCGGAGCAGAGGCGGCGATTCACCCACTCCCAATAGCCTCATTTGCGGCAATGCAAGCACTAAGCAAGCGAAATGACGACCCTTCGAAGGCATCCCGCCCATATGACACTGATCGAGACGGTTTTGTCATGGGCGAAGGCGCTGCCGCACTCGTTTTAGAGGACTATGACAGTGCAATGGCCCGAGGCGCAAATATTTACGCAGAGATTATTGGTGCCAGTGTCACCAGTGATGCCTACCACATAACCGCACCAGATCCCGATGGCGAGGGGGCTTCAAGGGCTATGCTTGCAGCTTTAGCCGAGGCTGAGGCTGGTGTTGAAGAAGTGCAACACGTGAATGCACATGCAACCTCCACGCCCGTGGGCGACATCGCTGAATACACTGCCTTGAATAAGGTCTTTGGCAAACACACAGAGAACCTCGTGGTCAGCGCAACAAAGGCCTCCACCGGTCACCTACTAGGGGGAGCTGGCGCCATTGAAGCAGTCTTTACGATCATGGCGCTGAAGACCAACACCGCGCCGGGCACGATCAACCTTGATAACCAGGATGCTCAGATTCCATTGAATGTTCCGAAAACACCTGCAAGCCTGGAGCCGGGCAAAATTGC
>CAJXTQ010000047.1 GCA_913060985.1 uncultured Micrococcales bacterium
GCCAAGATTTTAGACCTGAAATACCGCTTCCGCGAAGCTGAGCCATTTGAGCGTTCAGCGCCCGCAAGGGGTGTGAAAGAAACCATCCGCTGGATCCGTAAAGATGTCATTCCCTTCACGCAGAGAAAGATCAAGGGTGTCACTAGCGGTGACGGGTTAAGCCCGAAAAGCGAAAGGCTTGAGCCATTCAGGCCAATAACTTCTCCACACTGGGAGATTCTTACCCACTAAATCCCAGCAGCTGTTTTGTTTGCCTGCGCAATTGCCTGCTGATAAAACTCAACGAGCTTGGCGTTATTGGACTCCCATGACTTTGCTGCAACCGATGCCCGAGCTGCGGTTGCCATTGTTTTCTGAAGCTTGTCGTCATCGACCAGCTTTTTCACGAGCCTCAGATAATCTCCCTGTCCGGATGGGTTTGCCAAAAACCCATTGACTCCGTCCTCGATTAGGAACCTTGGGCCACCCATGTTTGGGGCAACAACTGGCAAGCCTGTTGCTTGCGCTTCTTGAATTGTTTGACCGAAGGTTTCCTCTGTTCCGAAGTGGACAAAGACATCCAGTGCTGCGTAGTGGTAGGCAAGCTCCAGAGCGGATTGCCGCCCAGCGAAATAAACATTACTTCCGGCAAACTGAGATTCAAGCCTGGATCGCTCAGGGCCATCACCGACTATAACAAACTTGGTGTTTTTCATCCCCAACAGTTCACTCATTCGATGAACTTGCTTTTCCGCAGCTAGTCTTCCAACGAATCCAACTATCTTTTCCCCATTTGGGGCAATCTTTGCACGTAGTTCACTGACCTCGTCCGAGAACTTATGATCGGGGTTGAATAAATCAAGATCGACTCCCCGGCCCCAAATGTGGACATTCTGAACTCCGATGCGTTCTAGGTATTCTTTGGCCTCGGGGGTTGGAGCTAGGTTCAAATCAGCTTTTTCGTGAATGCTTGCCATCATTCGATCAACCACTGGTCTTGCAAAGCTCAGGCCATAGCGCTCGATATAGCCACTGAGATCTGTTTGATAGACAGCTACAACTGGCACGTTGTTTCTATAGCCCCAGGCAATTGCCTGAGCACCAATCATGAAAGGTGCTGCTACGTGAATCACATCTGGTTGAAATTCATCTAGCTCTCGCTGGATGCTTGGACCTGGGACCGCTACCGGGAACTGCAAGAAAGGAACTGAAACTGTTTGGTGGACAGGAAAACCGTTGTGTTTATCACCGGTTCTGGTAGGAGCAATCACCAAAGCCTCAAAGCCGCGTTGCTTGAAGGTGTCCAAAACTCTCAAAACGGAGTTTGTTACCCCGTTGACGCTTGGCAAAAACGATTCGGTGACAACGGCAACTCTCATAGTCATCCTCCGAACCTAGATGGGTTTATTTTATGAATTACTAGCAACAGGTGAATGTCAGGTTAACTGAGTTGCACCATCTGCGTAGAAATTCACAGCTCCCCTGACCCAAACAGTGACAGGCATTCCTATCTCAGGAGCAAAGGGGCCATTGGACCTGGCTTTGATTCTAAGCTTCGGAGTCTGAACCTCCAACAGGGCATCGTGACCAAAGAAGGTCCTGCCGATGACAAAGCTATCCGCCTTCGGGTTTGGTTGCAGATAAAAATTCTCAGGCCTAATCGCCACCCGACCAACTGTTCCCTCGCTGACGTTATTCAGCGGATTGAGTTTCCCAAGGTCAGTGATTACCTTGCCGTCTTTGATTTCACCGCGAATGATCACACTGTCACCCAAAAAAGTCGCCACCCCAACATCGGCAGGTGCTGAATAGATCTCGATTGGGTCACCAACTTGGGCAAAAACACCATCTCTCATCACTGCCACTCGATCAGCTATCGATAGTGCTTCTTCTTGGTCGTGGGTTACAAGTAGCGCTGTCGCCCCATCAGCTTTGATAACTCGCCTTACATCATTTCTCAGCTGGTCTCTCAACTCTGGGTCCAGAGCACTAAAAGGCTCATCCAGCAAGATCATTTTTGGCTTTGGCGCCAATGCTCTAGCAAGCGCAACTCTTTGCTGCTGCCCACCTGAAAGATTTTCAGGCATACGGTCAGCTAGCTGCTCTAGTTGAGTGAGCCTCAATAGCTCAGAGACTCGCTCGGTATTGTTTTTATCAATACCGAAGGCAATGTTTTGTGAAACGGTGAGATGCGGAAACAGTGAGGCTGCCTGCGGAACGATTGTTATTCCACGCTTTTCAGCAAGCACCTCTCGGTCTTTGCTGGCAATCAGATTCTCATCAAGATAGATCTCTCCGCCATCAATTGATTCAAACCCTGCAAGGGTTCTAATCAGGGTCGATTTGCCAACACCACTTGAACCCAAAACAGCAATCAGTTCACCCTCGTAAACATCAAGGTTCAGCCCATCCAGCACGGGTTTATCCCCGTAATACTTGCTGAGGTTTCTAAGTTCTAGTTTTTTCATCGGTGTCATAAGCCTAGGTGGTTGCATCCAGTGTTTTTCGAATCTGCCTGTTTAGAAGCCATGCTGGTATTCCCCCAAGCAAGAACAACAAAAGCCCATAGGGTGCAGCGGCAGCATAGAAACTAGCATCAGTCAGCGACCAGAGCCTGGTGGCCAAGGTGTCAACGCCTGTGGGTCTTAGCAACAACGTAGCCGGAAGCTCTTTCATAACAGTCAGCGTGACAAGTGCAAATGATGCAATCACCCCTGGGGTGACAATCGGCAGAGTGATTTTTCTCAAAATCTGCATCTTTGTCTTACCAAGAGATCTGCCGACTTCATCTAAGGCAACAGGAATCTGGGAGACGGGGTTTCTCAGTGCTGCCAATCCGTTTGGCAAAAACAGGGCAACGTAAGCGATCAAAACCATTACAAATGTTTGGTAGATACCTGGTAAGAAGTTTGCTCCCAAAAACACAAGTGATAGGGCAATCACAATCCCTGGAAGCGCATGCCCCACCCAAACACCCAGTTCGACTGGTTGTGCGACTCTGGATTTCCAACGAATGGTAATAAGTGAGATGGCAACAGCAAAGACAGTGATCACAGCACCAGCGACAACCGCATACCAAACCGTCGTAATCAGCGCATCAACCAGCCTTCCGATTTCAGCTCGGCTGGTGCCAATCAGGCTCCAGCGAATAAGCGCCGCCACCGGCACACCGATTCCCAATCCAGCCAATGCGGTCAAGCCAGCTGCAAATCCATAACGACCTTGAATCTTGATTCTGATTCGCTTTCCCGAATGCGGATCGGTGTTTCTAACCTTGCCTCGAGCTTTGATCTCCCCATAAAGAATCACGAGTGTCAATACCACCAACACCAGCGCAATCGCAGCGGCTGCATTTCTATCAAGACTTGATTTATAGGTGTTATAAACACCTATTGTCAGCGTTTGGAACCTAAGTGTCGCGACAGCCCCAAATTCGCTCAGCGTATAGAGCGCAACCAGCAATGAGCTTGCTGTTGCGGCTGGGCGAATGATTGGCCAGGTGACCCCAGTGAGCACCTGCCTGCGATTTTTGCCCAAAGATCTCGCAACCTCTTCAGCTTGAAAATTACTGCTCACCAAAGAAGCAGCAACAGCCAAATAAACATAGGGTGCTGTAGTGAGGGTCATAACCAGCCATGAGGGGAAAAAGCCATAGAAGCCTGGAAATAAGCTCACCCAGCCGAAAGCTGAGACGTAGCTTGGCATAGCAAGCGGTATCGCCGCAGCAACAGCAAAGAAATTCTTAAACGGCAAGTTGGTTCTCACAACCAACCAGGCTTGCATGATGCCAATAACCAGGGCGCTCAAGGTGACTGTTACAACCAGCGCGGCGGTATTCAGAA
Source organism: uncultured Micrococcales bacterium (assembly GCA_913060985.1). Classification (GTDB taxonomy): domain Bacteria; phylum Actinomycetota; class Actinomycetes; order Actinomycetales; family Microbacteriaceae; genus CAJXVY01. The sequence continues at coordinate 3,822 of CAJXTQ010000047.1, forward strand.
ACAGCTCAATGGTCCTGGGTCTCAGGAGCTCTTCAACGAATTGCTCGGTTGCTTGGCTTCCTCGAAAGAGCAGGTAGGCGAGCGGAATGATCGAAATCAGAGTTGCAAAAACCGCCAGTAGCACTAAAACTGCTGGCGGTTTTTGCCTCAATCTAACTCCTATAGAAGACCTGCATCACGCATCAAATCCAAGGTTCTATCCAACTGGTCGATGTCGTTCAGGTCAAGCTCAGCAGTTGGGACCTGATCAAGTGGAATCAGCTCCTCAGCGGGCTCAACTGTTGAAACCAGTGGATACTCCATGGTGGTTTCTGCGAAGTAGCTCTGAGCAGTGTCGCTAAGCAAATACTCAACAAATGCCTTTGCTTCAGCAGAGTCATTCAGCATTCCAACACCTGCAACATTTACCAGGTTTCCAACATCGTTTGATGTGAAGAAAGCTGCACGAGAAAGGATGTTTTCATAGCCCTCCTCAATTCCTCGGCGGTTCCAGTAGTAGTGGTTTACTAGCCCCGCATCCACAGTTCCGCTTTCCACAGCTTCCATGACCTCTTCATCACGGTTAAAAATCACTGCCTGCTCAGCCATTGCAGTAAGCCACTCGCTGGCAGCCTGATCACCTTCGACCACGCGCATCGCCGTCACAAAAGCCTGGAAGGATCCATAGCTTGGCGCAATGGCAATCCGTCCATCCCACTCCGGGTTTGCAAGCTCCATAACACTGGTGGGTATCTCAGTGACGTTGTTTGGGTTATAGACCATGATTCTTGCTCGACCACTAGTGCCGACCCAGTCGTTATCGACTGATCGAAATCTTGGGTCAACAAGGTCGAGGATTTCCTGGTCAATTTCAACAAAGGCACCACCTCGGCTGAGTGCTCCAAGGGCTGCACCACCAACGCCATAGAAGACATCGGCTTGGGTGTTCTCGCCCTCTTCCAAAATCAGAGCTGCGGTTTCACTGGTTCCTGCATACCTAACCTCAACCTGGATACCAGTGTCCTCGGTGA
>CAJXTQ010000048.1 GCA_913060985.1 uncultured Micrococcales bacterium
GTCTGAGCGTGAGTTGGGTCTTCGGCATTGGGATCAAGAAAGCAATTCTCATTCGGCTGATCTTGAATCAGTGCTCCGCCTGCGTTATTCGCCCCAACAATAATTCCAATGATGAAGGCAATACTTGTTGCTAGAAGACCAACAGCTCCGACAACAACGACAGCTTTATTGCGCATAGCTTCCCACCATACGCACTCCACCACCGGCTGAACCCTTGCCCCCGAATTCATAGCCCTCGGTGGATTGCATTTCCCTAACCTCACCAATTACAAAGCTGTCCATGCCCTGGTCCTTCAGAGATTGCTGGACGTTTGAGACGCCTGTTTCAGAAACAACTACCGCGAAACCAAGACCTAGGTTCCAGGTGGATTCCAGTTCGGTTAGCTCAAAGCCGGCAATATCCGCCAGCACCCTAAACACAGCATTCTGGCTCCAGGAAGCTCTGTCGATATCCAGCACCACACCCTCTGGCAGAACTCTTCCAATGTTGGATGCAATTCCGCCACCTGTGATGTGGCTGAAGCCATGAATGGCATCTCGGTTTTCATCCAGTGCCCGATTAAGAATCCCCGTGTATAGCTCAGTCGGGGTCAGCAGTTCTTCACCCATGGTCTTTCCGAATTCAGCCATTGGTTTTTCAAGCTCTATTTTGTGATCAGCAAGAATCTTCCTGACCAGACTGAAGCCATTCGAATGAAGCCCGGAGCTTGGAAGACCTAAAACGACATCGCCGGCTGAGATTTTCTCAGGTGACAGCAAATGCTCTTTTTCAACAACACCAACTGCTGCCCCGGCCACGTCATACTCCCCGGGTTCCAATAACCCAGGATGTTCAGCAGTTTCGCCACCAATCAATGCAACATCGACTTTTTGGCAAGCATTGGCAATGCCTTCAACAATTGATGCAATGACTTCTGGAGTTAGCTTTCCAGTTGCTATGTAGTCGGTCATGAACAAGCTTTTGGCTCCAGTGACAACAATGTCATCGACCACCATGGCGACTAGGTCTTGTCCGATGGTGTTGTGGATTCCCAGTCGTTGGGCGATATCAACCTTGGTGCCAACACCGTCTGTTGAAGAAACCAAGATTGGATGATCGAAAGATTTCAATGCAGATGCATCAAATAATCCTGCGAAGCCGCCAAGACCTGTGAGGACCTCTTTGCCGTGGGTTAGAGCCACGGATTTTTTCATAAGCTCAACTGCTTTGTCGCCAGCTTCGGTGTCAACACCACTGGCCTGGTATGGATTGCTCATGAATTCTTTCCGTGGATGTGTGCTTCGGATTTGATTGTTGCAACTCCGCGCTCTAAGAGGTTTTTACCCAAACGCTCCTCTGCGGGAAGCGGAATTGGATACTTGCCGGTGAAACAAGCTGTGCAGAGTTCATTTGCAGGTTGCTCGGTAGCGGCAATCATGCCCTCTTCGCTCAGATAGCCCAAGCTATCCGCTCCGATTGACTGCTGAATGTCGTTTATCGCCAAACCACTGGCAATCAACTCAGCCCTGGAGGCAAAGTCAATTCCATAAAAACATGGCCACTCAATCGGAGGCGAAGAGATCCTTACGTGAACCTCACTAGCTCCAGCCTCTTTCAACATCTTCACCAAGGCTCGTTGAGTGTTTCCGCGAACGATGCTGTCATCAACCACCACCAGCCGCTTGCCCTTGATTGACTCCTTGAGTGGATTAAGTTTCAACCTGATTCCAAGTTGACGCAGAGTGTCTGAAGGCTGAATAAAAGTTCTTCCGACGTAGCTATTTTTTACTAGCCCATGTCCAAAGGGAATCCCTGATTGCTCGCTATAACCGATTGCCGCAGGTGTTCCACTCTCCGGCGTTGGCATCACAAGATCTGCTTCAACTTCATGCTCTCTTGCAAGTGCTCTGCCCATTTCAACTCTAGATTCATAAACAACTCGGCCGTTTATTGTCGTATCGGGCCTTGCCAGATAGACATATTCAAAAACACAACCAGCTGGTTTTTTCTCAGCAAAAGTACTCGAGCGCAGACCGTTTTCATCGATTGCAATCAACTCACCGGGTTCAACCTCACGAACAAAACTGGCACCGACAATATCCAATGCGGCAGATTCGCTTGCAACCACCCAGCCACGTTCTAATCGACCGAGTACTAATGGTCTGACCCCTTGTGGATCCCTGGCGGCATACAAAGTGTTCTCATCCATAAACACCAAGCAGAATGCCCCCATTACCTGGGGTAGTAATTCAAGCGCTGTTTGCTCAAGCGAGCTATCTGGGTTGCCGGTTAGAAGTGCGGTCAAGACTGCGGTGTCGGTGGTATTGCCTCCGCGAAGATCTCCAGCGTGCTCGGGATAGCGCTTTTCCAGCAACTCCAACAAATCCTGAGTGTTTGTGATGTTTCCGTTGTGGCCGAGGGCAACAGTTCCGAAAGCTGTTTTACCCATTGTTGGCTGAGCGTTTCTCCATGCAGATGAACCAGTAGTTGAGTATCTACAGTGGCCAACGGCTAAGTGTCCACCAAGAGATTCCAAGGTGGCTTCATCGAATACCTGGCTAACAAGACCCATGTCTTTATAGACAAGCATCTTCTTTCCATCACTGGTTGAAATGCCTGCGGATTCCTGACCCCGATGCTGAATTGCATAAAGACCAAAAAAGGCTAGTTTGGCGACTTCTTCACCCGGAGCCCAGACTCCAAAAACTCCGCATTCGTCCTGAGGGGCTTTTTCCCCGGGGAATGTCTCATGGGTGAGTTTTCCGTCGCCTCGCATCACTTCCCAACTTTATCTGGGTCTTCAGGAGTTTCTTCACTCCGCTCAGCAATCGCCTTCTTGGTTTTTCTAACGGTCACCCAATCCAAAACGATTGAGAGAACCACACCAAAAGCTGCAAAGGTTCCGCCGAAATAAACAATGAACAGCCCCAGAGCGTTTTCCTGCTGGGTGTCGGTGTTGGGTATTAGGAAGTAAACCCCCACTCCCAAAATGATGCCAATAACCGCGCCAGTTAGGCCAAATGGGAACATCTTTGGTGCTCGGCGGATATTGACCTCTTCTTGCATAAATCAATTATTTCGAACAAACTCACAAATCACTAATTTTTAGTGGAAACAGTTCACTCAGCGACTCTGCTCGATTCCCGCTGGCGCTTATGAGTCCAGCTTGCCTAAGCTCCTGCCAGCTAAGTTCGCCAGTCACGAGATCGATAAAACTCTCAGGCTTGAGCTCGACAACATTTGCAGGTGTCCCTCTTCTGTGATCGGGGCCTTCGATACACTGCGTTGCCCCAAAAGGAGGCACTCTCAGTTCCACGCTGTTTCCAGGATTGGTGTGAGCTATTTCCTCAAGGGCAAACCTGACTGCCGTTGCAATCTCGGTTGCATCGCCTGCGATGAAAGCTTCGATTGCAGCTTGTCCATCTGCAGGATTAATTTTTCTTCTTGCCAAGTGGTGCTCTCCCTCGGTTTCAGACTACCTCGGGGGCGAAGGTAGACTTCACAGCATGCGTATTTTGGTCCTAGGAAGTGGTGCGAGAGAGCACGCGATAATCAAATCCCTCATCCGCACCGGAACCGAACCAGAAGACATTGTTTGTGCTCCGGGAAACTCTGGGATTGCAGCCGAGGTTGAATGCCGAACAGACATTGACATAACAAACGAACTAGATGTCTCTCGAATGGCGATCAGTGAGCGAGCAGATCTAGTTGTCATTGGCCCCGAGGCTCCGCTGGTTGCGGGAATGACTGATGTTTTGCGCCAGCAGGGAGTTCAGGTATTTGGCCCATCAAAACAAGCTGCTCAACTAGAGGGAAGTAAAAACTTCGCTAAAGAAGTAATGAGGCACGCAGGTGTCCCAACTGGTGGAGCGACTCTTTGTCACACCTTGGAAGAGGTCGAAGCTTCCATGGATGAGTTTGGTGCTCCGTATGTAATCAAGGCCGATGGTCTTGCAAGCGGTAAGGGTGTGATTGTCACCGAAGACAGAGAGGCCGCACTTGAGCATGCCAAAAAATACATCCACGATGGGGTGCTAGTCGAAGAATTCCTAGATGGCCAAGAGGTCAGTCTGTTTTTCCTCTCCGATGGAAAAAATGTAATGCCGCTATCCCCGGCACAAGATTTCAAGCGAGCATTTGACAACGATGAAGGACCAAACACCGGTGGCATGGGTGCATACAGCCCAGTCCCTTGGCTCCCAGAAGACTTTGTTGATGAAGTTCAAGAGATGATTGCCCAACCTGTTGTGACAACCATGCGGGATATGGACATGGACTTTGTTGGCGTCCTCTATTGCGGTTTGATTGTCACCGAAAAAGGAACAAAGGTAATCGAATTCAATGTCCGCTTTGGAGATCCTGAAACCCAAGTTGTTCTGAGAAGACTGAAATCAGATCTTGCGGATCTATTGATGCGCGCCTGCACAGGGAGACTAAATCATGGACCACAAGCAGATTTCAGTTTCCATTCAACGGTGACTGTTGTTTTGGCAAGCGAGGGCTATCCGACAAACCCAGTTGAACCCAGAGAGGTAACAGGCATCGAGAAAGCCGAGGCGCTAGAGGGGGTTGAGGTATGCAAGGGAAGCGACACAGGACGAGTTCTGAGTGTTGTCGGTCACGGAGACAACATCAAAAAAGCCAGAGCGAAAGCTTATATGGGGCTTGAGCAAATCAAGCTCGAGGGTGGTTTTTTCAGAAAAGACATCGCCGAGAAAGTAAGCGAGTGAGCTGGGAGCATTT
>CAJXTQ010000049.1 GCA_913060985.1 uncultured Micrococcales bacterium
TGCATATCACTTATCTGGTCAGAAGAGCCAGTTGGGCCCAAGGTGATAGCAATGCCTTCCAAAGGGCTTTGAAACATTTCCCCTCTGTGGATACGCTCGATCGCTTCGCCTACAGGTTCATAATCGTTGGCTTCGTTATGTGGTCATTCACCTTGATTGCCGGAGCTATCTGGGCGGAGCGAGCATGGAACCGCTACTGGGGGTGGGACACCAAAGAGGTTTGGACCTTCATCATCTGGGTGGTTTATGCCGGTTACCTTCACGCCAAGGCGACCAGGGGCTGGACTGGTAAGCGGGCTGCCTATCTTGGGCTAGTTGGATTTGGAGCGGTTTTGTTCAACTTCACGATTGTGAATTTGTTCTTTGAAGGACTCCACGTCTACTCGGGACTATAAAGCTCCTGGTAGGCATTCGTTAGCCTCTGTCGCCATCGCTCGGTGGTTTCACTATCGGCAGCGTATTTGTCCAAGCGGGATCGATTCAGTTCGATTTCAACCGCCTCCATTGGCAACTGATCAACCAAGTCCTCAACAAAGAGCGATGATGTTGCCAGTCCTGGATCAAAGCCTGAATTCAAACTGCAGGCTAGCCAAATGCCTGCATTGAGTCCGATCGCACTTTCGAGGGCGGAAGAGACAACCAGCGGGATGCTGACCTTCTTCGCTATTTCAGTAATCTCACTAATTCCGCCAAGCGGTTGCCACTTGACCACCATCACATCCGCGGCTTCTTTGCTATCAACCTCAAAGGGGTCAGTGTGTTTTCTTATCGACTCATCGGCTGCAATTAGGACATTCAAATCTTGAGCCTGAATTTCAGCACGTAACTGAGTCATCTCTTCAATGCTGGCAACAGGTTGTTCTAGATATTCGAGGTTTACATCTTTTTGCCTAAGCCAATAGATCAACTCCATGCTCTGTTCGATGGTCATCGCCCCATTGGCATCCAGTCTTATCTTTGCCTCTGGGTATAACTCGGTGGTTTTTTCAATTCTTTGCAGGTCTAGTGTTCTTGCCTCTCCTGGCTCAGCAATCTTTATCTTGATTGTTTTTTTGTGTTCAAATCCAGAGAGAATGCTCTCGATTCTGTCTAATTCGACTGCCGGCAGAGTTGCGTTGGGTGTTATCGACTGAGTTTTGATCTCAGGGCGAGGTTTTTCGAGCCATTCAAGACTGGCTTTGAGCCAGCGAGATGCTTCTTTGGTTGTGTATTCGGGAAAAGGGGACCATTCGCTGAATCCATTTTCGCCTTCGAAAACCATCAACTCTCTGTGGTTTATGCCTCTAAAAGAGGTTTTTAGAGGCATCGAGAGAACTCTTGAGTTGCTAAGCAGTTCTTTTAGCTCGATCACTCAATTAGTCTAGAGAAATGGCAAAAAAGGTTTCGGAGATTTTTGATGCGAGTATTTGGCATGAGGTTGAGAATTTCTCACTAAATGACATCACCTATCACCGGCATAACTCACTCGGTGTTGTCAGGGTGGCATTCAATCGCCCCGAGGTCAGAAACGCATTCAGGCCTGAAACCGTTGATGAGTTGCATCAGGTCTTAGATCACGCCAGGGTCACAAGTGATGTTGGGGTGGTTTTGCTCACCGGAAACGGGCCATCGGAGAAAGATGGCGGTTGGGCCTATTGCTCTGGAGGAGACCAGCGAGTTCGCGGGGATAGCGGCTATCAATATCAGGGGACTGGAGCTGGCAGGCTACATATTCTCGAGGTTCAGCGACTAATTAGATTTATGCCAAAGGTTGTTATAAGCCTTGTCAGCGGGTGGGCAGCAGGCGGAGGACATAGCTTGAATGTCGTCAGTGACCTGAGTATTGCAAGTCAAGAGCACGGCAGATTCAAACAAACCGATGCTGATGTTGGAAGCTTTGATGCAGGCTACGGAAGCGCCTATCTTGCAAAACAGGTTGGCCAAAAAGTTGCCAGAGAGATATTTTTCCTAGCCGAGGAGTATTCGGCAGAGCGAGCTTACGAAATCGGTTTGGTGAACAGAGTTGTTCCCCATGCGGAGCTTGAAAAGACGGGTATTGAATTCGCCGAGCAGATTCTTTCAAAGTCTCCAACAGCAATTCGAATGCTGAAATACGCAATGAATCTTCCTGATGATGGGCTTGTTGGTCAGCAGCTTTTTGCCGGTGAGGCAACGAGGCTTGCCTACGGAACCGATGAAGCCAAGGAGGGGAGAGATGCATTCTTAGAAAAGCGCAAGCCTGACTGGTCTTCCTTCCCCTGGCATTTCTAATGCGCAAACTGACTCAAATACCTGCAAATAAAACCTTCGAGGTTCTGGTTGCCCTAAACGCAGCTCTTGAGGGTGGCGATGCTTTATTTGTCTCTGGCCCCGAGGTCAATGGCGTGGCTCCTCAGGAGGAAATACCCACCGAGGTCAGTGATAACACTGCGGTGGTCATAAAATCCAGCGGTTCCACCGGAAGGCCAAAACTAATCGAGTTATCAGCTGATGCCATGCTTAGCTCGGCTGCAGCAACTGAACAGCGCATCGGCTCAGGCCAATGGTTACTATCCCTTCCCGCCAATTACATCGCAGGGCTGATGGTATTGGTCAGATCAATCAAATCTGACCGGCAGCCAATTCTGATGAACAGCCAATTGCCATTCACTGCTGAGGCATTCATTCGGGGTGCATCGCTAATGGATGAGAGAGCAAGGTTTGCCTCGCTGGTCCCAACTCAACTGGCAAGGCTCTCAGATGCAATTGATTCAGACCCCATGGTTTATAGCTCACTTAGAAAATTTGAAGCAATTCTGATTGGGGGGCAAAGAGCAGATTTTGCAGTTATGCAGAAACTGAAGGCGATGGGCATAAACCTAATCAGCACCTACGGCATGACTGAAACCTGTGGGGGATGCGTTTATGACGGAGAGCCCATTGGTGACACCAAACTCAGAATCAATGATGGTCTTTTAGAGATTTCAGGCTCGAGCCTTGCAAATAATCTCCCCGAGTGGTTTCAATCCAATGACCTGGCAAGATTTGACGATTCCGGAAAGCTTGAAATTCTGGGACGTGCAGATCGGGTGATTATTTCTGGGGGTTTGAAGGTTTCGTTGGATCGAGTCGAAGAAATCTCAAGAGAAATCGCAGGGGTGCAAGAGATTTGCGCTGTTGGAATTGTTGACAGGGAATTTGGGCAGCGGGTGGCGATTGGATTTGAGGGAACTCCCGAGGTCAGTGATGCTATTAGCTCCCACCTGGTGGAAATAATTGGCCGAGAAGCGAAACCAAAAAAGATTAGGCAGTTCAGAGATTTGCCGAGACTGGATAGTCAGAAATTGGACTTGCAAAGAATCCAACAGCTGATGTCTGAGTAGCATTGAATTATGGCTTCGATAACTGATTGGGTGACCGGTGCAAGGGTTAGAACCCTCCCACTCGCTTTTTCTCCAGTCATCCTCGGCTCGGCAATTGCCTACTCAATTGATGGCTTTGACCCACTTATTGCCCTACTTGCCCTATCGGTCGCAGTTTTTTTGCAATTGGGCGTTAATTTTTCAAATGACTACTCAGACGGAGTCCGAGGAACCGATGAATTCCGGGTTGGCCCGCAGAGACTGACTGGCTCCGGGGCGGTTGAGCCCCGGAAAGTTCTGCGGGTAGCGCTGGTGTTTTTCGCCCTTGCCGCGGTCAGCGGTCTGGTGATCGTGGTTTTGACTGCCCAGTGGTGGCTATTGCTTATTGGTGCTTTGGCAATTCTCGCCGCCTGGTATTACACAGGAGGAAAAGATCCTTATGGGTATGCAGGTCTTGGAGAGCTAAGCGTTTTTATCTTTTTTGGACCTGTTGCAACTTTAGGAACCTCTTTTGCCCAGACCTTGGTGTTTCAGCCAGATGCTGTGATGGCTGGAATTGGCCTTGGTTCGATTGCCTCAGCGGTGCTGGTCACCAACAACATTAGGGATATTGAAACCGACAGGCAGGCAGGAAAGCGAACACTTGCAGTGTTCATGGGGTCGAAGGCCAGCAAGTCACTTTATTTGTTCTTGATTTGGCTTCCGATGATTATTACCCTTCCCTACGTTTTGGCATACCCAGCAACAATTCTCAGCTGGTTGGTGTTGTTGCTAGTGATTCCTTTGAGTCTTTTGGTGCCAACAGCAAAGGGTCCAAAAGAACTGATTCTTGCTTTGAAGCTAACCAGCTATACCTCAGTTGCTTGGGCTGTCACCCTTGCCATCGGAATCAGTCTCGTTAGCTTCTAGGTCATCCAGCAGCTCGTTTTCAAAATCACTATCAGCATCTTTTGAAGAAGTTTTGTGAAGATTTTCACTCATTGCTTTTCTTTGCTTGTCCAAAAAAATCAATGAGATAGAGAAAGAGACCACCGCTGCAATAATTGCGGAGAAGTAGGGGTTGAAACCAATTAGAGCTAAGACTAAGAAAACTCCAAAAAAAAGACCCAGTCGGGCGAGGGTGTAAATAATCCACGGAGATTTCATGGACTTAATTCTAAATCCCAAGGAG
>CAJXTQ010000050.1 GCA_913060985.1 uncultured Micrococcales bacterium
GATATTCCAAACCCTTAGCGGTGTGCAAAGTCATCAGTGAAACCGCACCAGAATCCTCATCCAGATCATCCTGGGCTGTGGCAAGTGTCACATCTGCAAGATAATCACTCAATGTTCCATCTGGGTTTTGCTCCTGGTAGTCATAAACCTGGCCAATCAGCGCATCTAAGTTTTCAACCCTTGCCTCATCCTGAGGGTCTCTGGAATTTTCCAATTGAGTTTTATATCCAGAGCCGGCAAGCACCTGTTCCAATATTTTTGCAGGCTGCTCAAACTCAAGTTGATCGCGAGCGGTAGACAAAAGCTCGGTGAATGCATCAATTGCTGAACTCAACTTGGGTCCTAGCCCCAGTTCTTCCGTGTTCAAGAGTGCTTGCTGAAAACTAATATCTTTATTTCTAGCCAGCTGCGCGATCTTCAGCTCGGTCTTTGCACCTATACCCCTCGCTGGGGTATTTAGAATTCTTCTTACTGCTTCGTCGTCCCTGGGGTTGCTGATTGCAACCAAATAAGCCAGCGCGTCTTTGATCTCCTTGCGCTCATAAAATTTCAGCCCACCAACCACCTGGTAGGGAAGCCTCTGAGATTTGAGCTCATTTTCAATCGGTGGGGTTAGAGCGTTGGTCCGATAAAGCACGGCAATTTCATTGAGGTTGACACCCTGCTCGTGAAGCTCTCGGATTCGGTCAACCACAAAAGCGGCCTCATTACGCTCGTCGTAGCCGGTGAAAAGAGTAAGTAGCTCGCCACTTCCAGAGTCTGTCCACAAATTCTTTGCCGGTCTATCGAAGTTTTGGCTGATGACAGCATTGGCAGCACTCAAAATATTCTGAGTCGATCGATAATTCTGCTCAAGCAGAATCGTTTCAGCCCCGGGGAAATCTCTCTCAAATTCAGTGATGTTGCGAATATCTGCACCTCGAAATGCGTAAATCGATTGATCTGAATCTCCAACAACCGTTAGCCCAACCGGTGGCAGTAGCTCGCCTGTCTGCGGGTGGTAGTTCTCATAGCCCTCCGGAAGAGCCCTTGTTAATTCGCGGATCAGTGCGTACTGCGCGTGGTTTGTGTCTTGATATTCGTCCACCAAAATATGTCGGAAGCGCTTTTGATATTTCTGACGGATCTCTGGAAATGCTCTGAGTAGGCCTACCGTTTGAGCAATCAGATCGTCAAAGTCAAAAGCGTTGTTCCTGCTTAGCTCCTCTGTGTATGCGTGATAAATCTCTGCTATCACGCGGTTGCGGGGATTTGATTTATCAGCTGTTGCCGAAAAATCATCTGCGTCTTTGAGCTCGTTTTTTGCGTTTGAAATAGCTGCGGCTATCTGTTGAGGTTTCAAATCTGTGTCTTCAACGCCCGCCTCGCGCATCAACCTTTTGATTAGCGCCCTAGAGTCACTCGCGTCATAGACGGTGAAGTTTGAGTCCTGCCTTAGGTTTTCTGATTCCCTTCTAAGAATTTGTAAGCATGTCGAGTGAAATGTTTTTATCCACATGCCCTCTGCAGATTCTCCAACCAGGGCTTCAACCCGCTCCCGCATTTCACTAGCCGCTTTATTGGTGAAGGTAATCGCCAAAATCTGCGACGGCCAGAGCTCTCGGTTTGCCAGGAAATGGGCGATTCTGTGCGTAAGGACTCTAGTCTTACCACTCCCAGCCCCAGCAACAATCAGTAGTCCCCGGCCTCTGTGCTCAACAGCTTTCCGCTGCTGCGGGTTGAGACCCTCAAGTAGGGATTCGATTGGATTCGGGATCAATTGACTCATAGCCGGCCTAGCCTATTTCTTGTGGCTGACAAACTTGCGAAAGATATCTGGCTGGTCGGCAAAAACGCCATCAAATCCGGCTTCCGCTAAAGCCTTGAAATCTCTATCAACATCAATTGCCTGCTCAGTTCGTGCTGTGTAGGTGTATGCCAATAAGTCTTTGTTTTTTATCTTCCCCAAGGTGTCATTCAGCTCTATTGCTTCCTGATCAAATCTCGATAAAAACTGTGGGAGAGCAAGCGATAGCCCATCGAAATTATCGCTAACCGCATCAATCAGAAGGTCAATATCCTCTGGTGTGGTCGCTGGCTCCGCCAAAAAAACGTAACTGGCCATCTCACCAATTAGCTCTTTTGCCCTAATCAGGCCCCTCCAGTCAAAGCTCTCAACAACAAAAGTATGCGAGGCTTGTGGGTCAAGCTCGGCAATATCCAACTCCATTTTCAGCATCTGCGGAAGATCAAATCCCTGCTCCAAAAAATAGTCCGGGTGCTTGAGTTCGATGATTAGTTTTTTGCCAAAAAACTCAGGTTCGGCCAAAAGATCCCCGAGTGTTGGAATCATAAACTTGCCGTCATTTTTGGCAGATTCAGCTCTTCTCGGATCCCGCTCAATTGCCCTAAGTTCCAGGATCTCCCTGGAGCTGAGTCGATGTGAAAACCAACCCGTTAACTCCTCACCGGCAATAACCTCTTTGGTTTTTCTGCCGTCAAACTGATCTAGGGCTGCGATATTGGTGGTTTTTGATAATTCCGGCTCATGCCGAATTATTAGCTGAGAATCTGCGGTTGGGACCAAATCAAATTCGATTGCGTCCGATCCCTGATCAAACGCCAGTTGAAATGACTCCAGGGTGTTCTCGGGTAGATATCCGGTCCCCCTGTGTCCAAAGACTTCGGTCACTCCCATTCAATGGTTCCCGGAGGCTTACTCGTAATGTCTAAAACGACTCGATTGACATCGTGGACTTCGTTGGTAATTCGATTAGAGATCTTTGCAAGCAGTGAATAGTCAAGCCTTGACCAATCTGCAGTCATCGCATCCTCACTACTTACTGGCCTCAGCACAATTGGATGACCGTAGGTTCGCCCATCACCTTGCACTCCAACCGATCGAACATCGGCAAGTAACACCACCGGTGACTGCCAGATCTCCTCATCAAGACCAGCCAGGGTGAGCTCTTCTCGAACAATCGCGTCTGCTTCCCGCAAAATATCCAACCGCTCGCGATTGACCTCTCCAATGATTCGAATACCAAGTCCTGGTCCGGGGAAGGGTTGTCTATTGACAATTGGTTCCGGAAGCCCAAGCTCTCTTCCGATGGCTCTTACCTCGTCTTTGAATAAAGCCCTGAGCGGTTCAACTAATTGGAATTCCAAATCCTCTGGTAATCCGCCGACATTGTGGTGGCTCTTGATACCAGCGGTTGCCCCTCCGCCACTCTCCACAACATCTGGGTACAAAGTTCCCTGAACCAAAAAACCCACCTTTTGGTTTTCCTCTTTTGCCTCGGCGATTAGCTCCCGCTCGGCTTGCTCGAAACTGCGAATAAACTCACGGCCAATGATTTTTCGTTTTTGCTCGGGGTCACTAACTCCACTGAGTGCATCCAAAAACTGCTGCTCTGCGTTGACCACTTTGAGCTTGATACCAGTTGCCTGAACATAATCGCGCTCAACCTGCTCTGCCTCACCTTTTCTCAGCAAGCCGTGGTCAACAAAAACAGCTGTCAGCTGTTCGCCGACTGCCTTATGGACCAAGGCAGCAGCAACAGCTGAGTCAACTCCTCCACTGAGGCCGCAGATGACTTTGGCCTCTCCCACTTGAGCCTGAATCTTCTCAACCTGCTCGGCAATAACATCACCCGAAGACCAGTTCGGTTCAAGTCCTGCACCCTGGTACAAGAAGTTTTCTAAGACTCTTTGTCCAAACTCACTGTGTTTTACCTCTGGGTGCCATTGGACTCCGAATATTTTTTTCTCAACAGACTCGAAGGCGGCCACTGGGGTCGTCTCAGTTGAGGCAAGTACGTCAAATCCCTCGGGAGCTTTCACCACCTGATCACCGTGGCTCATCCAACAAATTTGTTCGGCTGGTTGGTTTTCGAGGAGCACCCCAGAGGATTGCAATTTCAAATCAGTGGCGCCATATTCTCGTTTACCAGAGTTATCCACCTGGCCACCAAGTGCGTGGGCAAGAGTTTGAAAGCCATAGCAAATGCCCAGGATTGGGACACCTAATTCCAGAATTTGTGGGTCCATCGAAGGTGAGCCCTGCTCATAAACACTTGATGGGCCACCACTAAGAATCAAGGCTGAGGGGTTTTTCAGCATCAGGTCTGCCGCTGATATGTCATGCGGAGCAATCTCAGAGTAGACATTGGCCTCTCGCACGCGCCTGGCAATCAGCTGTGCATACTGAGCGCCAAAGTCAATGACAATTACCGGTCTGATGATGCTGCCCCTTC
>CAJXTQ010000051.1 GCA_913060985.1 uncultured Micrococcales bacterium
CTCAATCATCAAGGGGAACACCCAGGGTTGCAAACCGACTACTTAGAAGGATTCGGGACTACGCGCAGGTGCAGAAAGTCAGCGCCATAGACGCAAAGACCACGGCGTCCGCCCTAGAAATCTATGAAATAGATTCAACTGGCTTAGACAGATTAGACAGGCAGTATCTGTCTGCTCTTGCAGAGAATCGACAGCGGGCGCTTGGTCTAGGGACACTCGCTACAAGGCTAGGGGAGGAGCCGGAGACAATTGAGATGGTTGTGGAGCCCTATCTGCTTCGCTTGGGTCTGATTGAGAGAACTCCAAAAGGAAGACTGATTACAAACTCGGGACTAGAAAGCATGGGAATCCCCTCCGAATCAAGCAGTTTGTTTGACTAACCCCCTATAATTTCAGGGTTACCGAGTTGTGAGGTCGTTTTGATTACACCAGACATTATCTTGGTGCTTGCCCTTGGTGTTCTGATCCTTTTTATGTTCACGAACAACCGCAAGCGCCGGAAGCAGGCCGAGGCTTTGATTGAATCCTTAAAAGTTGGAGACCAGGTTTTATTGCACTCTGGCATTTTTGGGAAGATTACTGATATTGCTGAAGATCGGTTAACCATTGAAACCGCTCCTAAGGCAAAACTAACTGTAATTAAGCAGGCTGTTCGCTCGGTGGAAGCGAATGTTGAGCAGAAAAACGAAGAGGCATAGGTTTGGCTGAAAACAACATAAGGCGCTCCGCCTCACGTCGACTTGTCTGGCTGCTAGTCATAATTCTTGGCCTATCCGGCCTAATGGGGTGGGCGAATCTAACAAATCAACCGAACACGGGTATAGCCCCCAAGCTTGCGCTGGACCTTGAGGGTGGAACACAGATTATCTTGGCACCCAGCGTTGCAGAGGGCGATAGAGCAACTGAGGAGCAGTTGCAGCAAGCTGTTTCGATTATTAGACAGAGAATCGATGCTAGCGGTGTGGCCGAAGCTCAGGTTGCGACCCAAGGTAATCAAAATATTGTTGTTAGCATCCCGGGTGTACCCGACCCAAACACTCTTCAGCTGATCAGGGCTAGCGCAAAGCTGGAATTCCGTCCAGTTCTAACAACCTCGGCCAGTGTCCCAACAGAGGAAGTTGATGGAGTTGACGAAGAAGGACAGCAGCTACCAGACGAGCCGTCCGTTGAGCCTCAAAATGCCAGCGATCCAAATTGGATAACACCTGCTATCCAAAATGAATTTGACAATCTGGACTGCTCCACAGACTTCAGGGAACCGGGCCAGGTGGACGATCCGGCAAAACCACTAGTCACCTGTGACACCTCCCTCACTCAGAAATACATCCTCGGACCGGTAGAGGTCGAAGGAGCAAGTATTGCTGATGCAACAAGTGGAACTGTGACAACCTCTACCGGAGCCTCAACAAATGAGTGGGCTGTGAACATTGAGTTTGACGGAGAGGGAACAGAGCAGTTTTCACAAGTTACCTCACGACTATTCAACCTAAGCGAACCTAGGAATCAGTTTGCGATAACCCTGGATGGCTTCATAATCACAGCACCAAGAGTGAATGATGTGATTCCAAATGGACAAGCGCAGATCACCGGGAGCTTCACACAGGAGACATCTCAGATTCTTGCCGATCAGCTAAAGTATGGAGCTTTGCCGATTGGATTTGAGGTGCAAAGCCAAGAAAACATTTCAGCAACACTCGGAACCGAGTCTTTGAACAGTGGATTGATTGCGGGTTTGATTGGTCTAATCCTTGTTGTTGTATACATGACCTTCCAATATCGAGGACTTGCCGTTGTGACCTTGGGATCCTTGATTGTGGCAGCAGTTTTGGTATATCTCGTCATTCTCTATCTCGCCTGGAGGCAGGGATACAGGTTGAGTCTTGCGGGAGTTGCAGGATTGATTGTTGCGATTGGAATAACTTCTGACAGCTTCATCGTTTACTTCGAGCGAATTCGGGATGAGATTCGAGACGGTAGAGCCCTTGAGCAGGCCGTGGAGGCAGGTTGGCAACGAGCCTTCCGAACTATCTTGATTAGTGATGCCGTCACGCTGACGGCAGCGATTGTTTTGTTCTGGCTGACCGCCTCGAGTGTGCGAGGATTCGCATTCACACTGGGATTGGTAACCCTGATTGACCTAATTATCGTGTTGCTATTCACACATCCAATGGTGCAGCTATTGGCGAGAACTAAATTCTTCAGAAGCGGAGGCCCTTGGAGCGGGTTTGAGGTTGGAAAAGTTGCGGCTAGCTATGTTGGTCGAGGCCAGTTCAGAACCTCTGAGAGCCTCACGCGGTCCAAAGCTGCAAAGGTTGGTAAAGAGGCTTCTAAGCGGCAAACCATTGCCGAGCGCAAAGCACAGGAGATTAGAGAACGAGGAGAGTCCTAATGGCGAGCTTCAGGGATTTCGGAAACGATCTTTATTCGGGGAAGCGCTCAATTGAGTTTGTCGGCCGAAGGAAGACCTGGTATGCCGTAGCGATTGTCGTGATTTTGCTAGCTGTAATCGCACCAATCTTACGCGGTGGGTTCACCTTCGGTATTGAGTTCACCGGAGGAAGTGAATTCAGAATCGACGGCGTAAGCGCCCAAGGGGAATCAGTGGCCACTGAAGTAGTCAACGACCTCTTTCCCGAGGCAGACAGCGTGGTTACCACTGTTGGAACTGATTCAATCCGAGTCCAGACCGAACAGCTACAAGACTTGGAGTCAGAAGAGTTGCGACTTGCTTTGGCTGATGCTTACGGAGTAGAGGGTGGTGAGGTCGCATCGAGCTTTATCGGACCCAACTGGGGAGCTGATGTGACAAACCAAGCAATCCAGGGTTTGGTTGTATTTTTGGTGCTTGTTTCGTTGCTTATGGCTGTCTATTTCCGAAGCTGGAAGATGAGCGTTGCGGCGCTAGCTGCTCTTGCTCATGATTTGATCATTACCGTAGGAATCTACGGAGGCTTGGGCCTTGAGGTCAGTCCAGCAGCGATCATTGGATTTTTGACAATTCTGAGCTACTCGCTCTACGACACCGTAGTTGTCTTTGACAAGGTAAGAGAAAACACCACTGATGTCGAATTTAGCGAGAATGTTACTTTTTCTGAACAGGTAAACCTTGCTGTAAATCAGACATTGGTGCGCTCAATCAACACCTCTGTTGTTGCGGTTTTGCCGGTTGCTGGAATTTTGTTCATCGGTTCTCTGATCTTGGGAGCCGGTACCCTCACCGATATTGCATTAGCTCTGTTTGTTGGAACCATAGTTGGAACCTACTCTTCGGTGTTTGTTGCGGCCCCGGTCTACGCCCACCTGCGCGAGAATGAGCAAAAGTATAAAGAGGCAACTGCGAAAGTTTTGGCAAACCGGGCGTAGAATTCTGCTCACGGGAGGTGATGCGGAATGACAGATAGTATTTCCACGCTCAGATCCCGCCTGCCAAGGATATTCACCAAAGAGAGTCCCTTCTACAACAAGGATCTCAACGATGTCATCCGCATCACAAAACTAAACCACCCGCGCGGTGATACTCAGCTAATAGAGCGCGCTTTCAAAAGAGCTGAGAAGGCTCATGAAGGTCAATTGAGGAAATCGGGGGAGCCTTACATTACCCACCCGGTGGCGGTCGCTAAAATTCTCGCTGATCTTGGAACCGGCCCCAGCACAATAGCCGCAGCGTTGCTGCACGACACAGTTGAAGACACTGATTACAGTCTTGAGCAGCTGCGTGAGGAATTTGGCGAGGAAGTTTCCCTTTTGGTTGACGGGGTAACCAAATTGGACAAGGTAAAACTTGGCGACAAGGCACAGGCTGAGACAATTCGAAAAATGATTGTCGCTATGAGTAAAGACATCAGAGTCTTAGTCATAAAGCTTGCCGATCGACTGCACAACGCCAGAACTTGGGGTTTTGTGCCGATTGAATCTGCGAAACGTAAAGCCCAGGAAACTCTAGAAATTTATGCACCGCTTGCTCATCGCTTGGGTATAAACACAATCAAGTGGGAGCTTGAAGATTTGAGTTTCAGCGTTCTTTACCCCAAGGTCTACGAAGAGATTGTAAATCTGGTGAAGCAGCGCACTCCAAAGAGAAGCGAATACACAGACAATGTCATTCGCGAGATTGAGTCGGAACTTAGGG
>CAJXTQ010000052.1 GCA_913060985.1 uncultured Micrococcales bacterium
GATAAGCCTATGCCGAATCTTGATTTGCTCGCTTTTTTGCACTCAGTGCTCTTGCGCGCAACGTTGGGTCAAGTTCAACCTTGCGAATTCGGATTGCCTCTGGGGTAACCTCAACGCACTCATCTTCTCGAGCAAACTCCAGACACTCTTCCAGCGACAGATTTCTGTGAGGAGTCAGCGACTGGAACTCATCTGCTGTTGAGCTTCTCATGTTTGTGAGTTTTTTCTCCTTGGTGATATTCACTTCCATATCATCCGGCCTTGAGTTTTCACCAATTACCATCCCGGCATAGACCTCGGTGGTGGGGGGAATGAAAAAGCTTCCACGATCCTGCAGCGCCATAAGGGCAAACGGGGTTGCAACTCCGGCACGATCGGCAACCAGCGAACCACTTGGACGAGTTTGAATCTCGCCCGCCCAGGGATGAAATCCCGAACTGAGGGCGTTGGCAATGCCGCTGCCTTTGGTAGTGGTCAAAAACTCTGTTCTAAAACCGATTAATCCTCTGGCGGGAACGGTGAACTCCATTCGAACCCATCCAGAGCCGTTGTTGGTCATTTGGTTGAGTTTTCCCTTTCTGGCAGCCATCAACTGGGTGATGGATCCCAAAAACTCCTCCGGAACATCAATCGTCAACTCTTCAAACGGCTCCAGAAGCTGCCCGTCTTCTTTTTTGGTAACCACCTGTGGTTTGCCAACGGTAAGCTCATAACCCTCTCGGCGCATAGTCTCAACCAAAATGGCCAGCGCCAACTCTCCTCGGCCCCTTACCTCCCAGGCATCTGGTCTTTCTGTTGGCAAAACCTGGATGGAAACATTTCCAATTAGCTCTCTGTCCAGTCTTTCCTTCACAAGTCGAGCTGTCACCTTTGCACCCTTTACGCGACCTGCCATCGGTGAGGTGTTGATTCCGATAGTCATCGAAATTGCTGGTTCATCCACTCGAATAACAGGCAGTGCCTCAGGGTTTTCAGGGTCGGCCAGTGTCTCGCCGATCATGATCTCTTCGATACCAGCCACCGCCACAATATCCCCAGCGAATGCCTTATCTGCAGGGTTTCTCTCCAAGCCTTTAGTCTTCAAAAGTTCTGAAATTTTGGCCTGCTTGACTTCGCCATCACGCTTCATCCAAGCAACCTGCTGGCCCTTTTTGAGCTCTCCGGATTTAATTCTTAGCAACGCCAGTCGTCCCAGAAAGGGTGATGCATCAAGATTTGTGACGTGTGCCTGCAAAGGCTTTTCATCGTCATAGCTGGGGGCGGGAATGTTTTTCATAATCGCCTCAAACAGAGGTTCTAGATTGTCCCCCTCGGGCAAAGAGCCATTCGCAGGCTCTGTTGCGGATGCAATCCCGCTTCTTCCCGAGGCATAAATAACTGGGATTTCCAAAAGTGAGTCGATGTCTATCTCAGATTGATCCATATCCCCTGCCAGGCCTAAAAGCAGGTCATGTGATTCATTGACCACCTCAGCAATACGAGCATCTGACCTGTCTGTTTTGTTGATTACCAAAATCAGCGGAAGTTTCGCCTCCAGAGTTTTTCTCAAAACGAACCTTGTTTGTGGCAGAGGTCCTTCGCTGGCATCAACTAACAGCACCACTCCATCAACCATGCTCAGACCGCGCTCAACTTCTCCTCCGAAGTCCGCGTGGCCGGGGGTGTCAATAACGTTGATGGTTACCGGTTGTTCACTGGCGGGTCCGGAGTATTCGATGGCTGTGTTTTTGGCCAGAATCGTAATTCCGCGCTCTTTTTCAAGATCTCCACTGTCCATGACCCTTTCGTCAACCTCGCCATGAGTTGAGAAGGTGTTGGTCTGTTTGAGCATCGCGTCCACAAGGGTGGTTTTACCGTGGTCCACGTGAGCCACAATCGCAATATTTCGCAGGTCGTTTCTAACCGCCAAAGTCATGTTTTTTCCTAAAGCTAAATCTCTGGCGGTTGCCAGGCTATCTAAGCTTACTCAACCCAATGTTCTTAGACTGGATGCATGAGTCCATTGATGATTTATGACGGTGATTGCGGTTTCTGCACACTCACCGTCAATTGGGGCCACAACCACTTCAAATACTTTCCTGCCGCCACCCCGTCCCAGGGTTATCAGTACGCAAAACACGGACTTTCAAAAGCTGATATTGATTCAAGTGTTTGGGTTATTGATGACAAAAACTACTCAGGACACAGAGCCGTAGCTTGGCTGTTGAGGCATCAGCCGGGGCTGTTTTGGAAAATTGCAGGATGGACCATGATCATCCCGCCATTTTCAATTCTTTTTCGAATTGGATATCGACTGGTTGTTCTCAACCGACATCGATTCCCAGGCTCCACTAATGCTTGCAAATTTGACCCCAAAAGCCTCTCATGACCAGAAAACCTCTACTTGAGCTACTTCTGGTGCTGGGGGTATCGCTTGGATCGAGCGCTGTTTACTCGGTTCTATCACTTTTGAGAAGTGTTACCAGCGAGCAAGGATTGGCGGGATCGCAAGTTACGCTAAATCGTTCATTTGCTGACAATCAGTGGATTGATCTTGGTTACCAGATAGCTGGATTTATCTTTCCATTGATTCCAGTACTCCTGGTGATTTACTTTCTAAAACTGGACGGCTCGGCCTCTCAACAACTGGGTATTTACAGAACAACCGCAGTTAGGGACACAGGGATCGGAGCCACGATTGCTGCTGCAATCGGAATTCCCGGGATTGGTTTATATCTGCTTGCAAGGGCAAATGGTCTTGCGGCGGACGTGGTGATTGATTCCATCGTCGAGAGATGGTGGGAAGTTCCGGTGCTACTTCTCAATGCAGCCGAGGCTTCGATTTTGGAGGAGACAATCGCAGTTGGTTTCCTATTTATTCAATTGCGGAAGCTAGGCCTCAGTGAAAATCTGATTATTTTTATCTCCGCATCTCTCAGGGCCGTCTATCACCTCTATCAGGGGTTTGCGGGATTGCTCGGAAATTTCTTGATGGGAATCATTTTCGGCTATCTGTACTCGCGGCTGGGGCGCCTGACCCCGCTTCTAATTGCCCATTT
This sequence comes from uncultured Micrococcales bacterium, assembly GCA_913060985.1. Classification (GTDB taxonomy): domain Bacteria; phylum Actinomycetota; class Actinomycetes; order Actinomycetales; family Microbacteriaceae; genus CAJXVY01. The sequence goes on from CAJXTQ010000052.1 coordinate 3,039, forward strand.
CCTGATGGATGTGGCGGTTTTCTTAGCAGGGCCAGCATTTCTAATCTGGATTGGGATTTAGTCTTAGATTCCATAATTCTGGAGAAGTAAATTGCCTGAGAGATCAATCCAACATCTTCCAATTTCCATATTCGCAACTGTCATGGGATTCGGTGGATTTGCAATTGCCGTCGAGAAATTTGAGCAGTACTGGCAGTTGAACCCGATTGTCTCTAATGTCCTGCTGGTATTTTCAGCAGTTCTGCTTCTGGTTTTGTCCGCGCTTTATCTCACGAAATTTGTGCTTTTTCCGAGCAGTGTCATCGAAGAATTCAACCACCCAATCAGGTTGAGCTTTTTTCCAACAATTTCCATCGCCTTGCTGGTGCTAACCGTTGGGATTCACCAGCGACTTCCCGATGTGGCGGTTTGGATGTGGTGGATTGGGATTACAGGCCAACTAATTTTTACCCTTGCTATCCTCACACGCTGGATGCATCGAGAGACCTTTGTAACAGAGCAGTCAAACCCAGCCTGGTTTATCCCGATTGTGGGAAATGTATTGGTTCCGGTTGCTGGAGTAAACCTCGGATTTGACGAAGTTAGTTGGTTTTACTTCTCATTTGCGATTGTTTTGTGGCTTCCAATGCTGGCTATCGTTCTGAATCGAATTTTTTTCCACCCAGCTATTCCACAAAAACTGTGGCCAACACTGTTCATCCTGATCGCCCCTCCGGCTGTTGGCTTTATTGCGTGGCTACAGCTAAATGGAAGAGAACTTGATGCGGTTGGTCGAATTCTTTTCTATTTTGCAGTTTTCACAACAATCCTCTTATTTGCTCAGGCCAGGTATTTCGCCAGTGTCAAATTTGCACTTCCTTGGTGGGCGTATAGCTTTCCATTGGCGGCAATATCCATCGCCAGCTTTCTATTCAGTGAAATTACAGGTGGCATTTACTCACTTGTTTTTGCCCACCTGATTCTTGTATTTCTGACTGGTTTGATACTTGTCCTCACCTATAAGACAACAAAAGCGGCGATTGCTAATCAAATATGTCAACCTGAGTAACAGTTTTTGACTTTCGGGGGTGGGGGTTGACTAA
>CAJXTQ010000053.1 GCA_913060985.1 uncultured Micrococcales bacterium
CGTTGACAGGCCCTCCGCCAGTGGTGACAGCGATTGTGTCGAAGATCTGGAATGATCCAGTAATGGTTAAAACCAAGACAAAGGCCATCACTGGTCTTAGCAGCGGAAGGGTAACGCCGAAGAAGGTTCTCAGCTGTCCAGCGCCGTCTACTTCTGCTGCCTCATAAACATCCCTCGGGATGGTTTGCAATCCAGCGAAGATTAACAAAGCCGTGTAGCCAAGGTGACGCCAAACGTTGATCATCGCGATTGTCGGCATAGCTGTCTCTTGCCCAAAGAATGGGGTCTTGTCCAGGCCAATCAGGTCAATAAACGCATTCACATATCCGAGGTTGTAATCCAGTAGCCAAAACCAAACAAGCGCCACTACAACATTGGAAATCAAAAATGGGACCAGCAAGACCCCTCGAATGAATACTGAACGAGTGAATCTGTGCATTAGCACGGCCAAAATAAGGGCCAGAACAGTTTGCGCCCCAATGTTGATTGCGACGTAGAGCAGTGTTACCCAGAACGCATTAATTACGAAAGGGTCTTCAAGAGCCTTTTGGTAGTTTTCGAATCCGATGAACTCCGGATCCCTAAAGATGTTGTATTCAGTGAAACTGAGATAAATACCGCGGAGACCGGGCCACACAACAAAAACCACCAGGCCAATCAGGGCGGGGGCAGCAAAAAGCAGCGCAGGCAAAATGTCACTCTTTTGCCTTTTGGCTAGGCCTCTTTCTTTCTGCTGCGTCGCCATACAACTCCCTTGTGATGCCCAAATACTATGGTTCAAACAGACAAAAGTTAACAACAAATAACATTTGTTACCAAAATGAGACCAAAAACAATTATTTTCGAACAAAACCGTGGAAGAATTTCCATAGAAACCATGAAAGGCTTGTTTAGTGCTTGCGGCCCAAAGACAACGATCGATTCTCGAAGAGGTTGAATCTCGAGGCGGCGTCAGCGTGGGCGAGTTGGCAGAGTTCCTAAGCGTATCGGAAATGACCGTTCGCCGAGATTTGGAGAAGCTTGAACGAGACGGGAAGCTCCGACGAGTGCACGGCGGAGTTGTTAGCAACCAGTCTGTGACCGCTACTTTTGAGCAACCTTTTGAAGAGACACGAGGCAGACAAGTCAGGGAGAAGAAACTGATAGCAGAGGCCGCTGCATCGCTTGTTTCCCCGGGTAGCGCCATTGCCCTTCTGGGAGGTAGTTCCGTTTACGCCTTGGCCGAGCAACTAACGAATCATTCGAACCTGACGATTGTGACCAATTCAATCCCCGTGTCTGACCTGTTTTCATCAAGCGCCAGTCGCGGGATCACCGTATACCTCTCAGGGGGTTCGAGAACCCCAACTGATTCGCTTATTGGCAATTTAGCGGTGGACGCGTTCGCCCAGTTTAATTTCGACACCGTCTTTATGGGAAGCCTCGGAATGGAAGCCCAGGCCGGTTTTTCCGCTCCAAGTCTTGCTGAGGCGGAGACCAACAGGGCCATAATGCGCCAAGCGCACCGGAGTGCGGTGCTCGTAGACCACACTAAGTGGGGAGTAAAGGGCTTCTCTAGCTTTGCCTCCTTGAGCGAGGTAGATGTCCTGATAGTAGATTCTGGGATTAATAATGGCGATTTGGCCCAGTTGCGAGAAATGTCCAAAAAGGTAATTGTTGCGAATGGCGGAGCCAAATGAGCATAATCAAGCCACAGCGGACCGGCAAAGTATCAAAGATTGAAACCACACTGTCAGACGGTCGAGACCTTATCTATTATTTGGACTCAGAGATGGTCCCAACAAACCTTCATCCAGACCGTAGGCCCGGCGAACCTCGCCCGAAAACAAATGAGTTAAGGAGAGATCCGCTCACTGGAGAGTGGATTTCCGTCTCCCCGCATCGAGGAGAAAGGGCATTTCTTCCTCCCAAACAAGCCTGTCCTTTATGCCCATCGACTGAGGAGTACCTGAGCGAGATACCAGGGCCCTTCGATGTTGCGGTATTTGAAAACAAAAACCCGTCCTTCGGTCCAGACCAAGAACTGATTGCCCCTGAAGGAGATGCATTCAATGCGACCGCAAAGGCCACCGGACGCTGCGAGGTAGTTGTCTTTAGTCCCGAGCACACCGGATCTTTGGCAGGCCAAACACCTGAGAGGTTCAGAACTGTCGTTGACGCTTGGATTGACAGAACGAAGGAGCTATCAACAATAGGCGGCGTGAAGCAGGTCTTCATTTTTGAAAATAGAGGTGAAGAGATTGGCGTTACGCTGCATCATCCACACGGTCAAATCTATGCTTACCCGTTTGTCACTCCAACAACCAAAAAACTACAGCAGCAGATCGCGTCTGTTGACGAGGATTTTTTTGAAAGGCTTTTGGCATCGGAATCAAACACGCAACGAGTTCTGATTGAAACTGAGGACTTTATAAGCTTCGTTCCCTTTGCAGCTCGATGGCCAATTGAGATTCACATTCTTCCAAAACGACACATTGGCAACCTAACTGAGCTGAGTGAATCCGAAACAAAACAATTCGCTGAGATTTATCAAAAACTTCTTGGGGCCCTGGATAACCTCTATGACTCCCCCACTCCTTACATTTCTGCAATCCACCAGGCTCCGAAAGGTGATGAAAACATAAGGCTGATGGTCAAAATCACCTCTCCCAGAAGAGCTGCCGACAAGCTCAAATACCTTGCTGGCTCGGAGTCAGCCATGGGAGCTTTCGTCACCGATGTTGCTCCTGAATCAATCGCTGAAATGCTCAAAGGCGTTCTTCGTTGATAGCTGAGATTTTTGAGCAGAACTTTCAAAAACCAGCCGAGATTTTCTGGCAGGCTCCTGGCCGGGTGAACCTAATCGGTGAACACACCGATTACAACCAGGGTTTCGTTCTGCCAATGGCGATTGAAAAGCGAACTGTGGTTGCCATTGGCAGAAACGAGCGCTCAATCCACCGAATTTACTCCGCCAACACTGAAGAGCTGATTGAACATCCAGCCCCAATAGGAAATCTAGAAATCTCCGGTTGGGCCAGGTATCCGCTTGGAGTATTGAAACTTCTTGAGATTTCAGACCAGGGTCTAGACATCGCCATCAGTTCTGATGTTCCAATTGGTGGTGGGCTTAGCTCGTCTGCAGCACTGGAGTGCTCGGTTGGAGCGGGCGTCAATAAATTACTAGAGCTTGACAACGAAAAACTTGAACTTGCCAAGATATGCCAGAGAGCAGAGAACGAGGTGGTTGGAGCTCCAACTGGAAACATGGATCAAATTGCATCGCTTTTTGGCAAAGCGGACAATGCAGTATTCATCGACTGTCGCTCTGAGGAGATTCAACTTGTTGACCTAGGCTTCGAAAAAGCGGGGCTTGAAATAGTGGTGATTGATACCCGGACCAGCCACAAATTAGACGACGGAGATTACGGCAATAGAAGAGATGAGTGTTACTCAGCCGCAGACAAACTCGGAATCCATTCACTTCGGGACCTCAATGAGCAACACCTGGAGGGCGTTCAGTCACAACTAACTGCAACAGAGTTCAAAAGAGCCAGGCATATTGTGACCGAGAACCAGAGAGTTCTAAAAGCAGTCCAAGCTGTCAGGGAACAGGAGTATTTCACCTTCGGCAAACTAATGACAGAAAGTCATAGCTCTATGCGGGATGATTTTGAAATCTCAACAGCAGAGCTCGATCAAGCAGTGGAGGCATCACTGCAATCAGGAGCACTGGGTGCAAGAATGACCGGTGGTGGATTTGGTGGATCAGGAATTGCGCTGATTGAATCCCAAAACATTCCACAGCTCACAGACAGTGTTCTCGAGGCTTTCAAACAACGAGGCTTCAAGACCCCGGAAATCTTCGCCGTAAAGCCATCCTGCGGCGCTAGAGAAATAAAGGGAACGAATTGAAAAAACAGATCTCCTTTGGCGAATTGGAACTAGAGATAGATACTTTCGGCGCCAGAATCACAAAGTTCACAAAAGCCCACCAAGAAATTATGAAAACAGCCAGTGATGAACTGCAAGGCTTCAACGGCATGGTGTTAGCCCCCTGGCCCAACCGAATAGCAGACGGGAAATACCAATTCGGGGGAATTGA
>CAJXTQ010000054.1 GCA_913060985.1 uncultured Micrococcales bacterium
GCAAGCAGGTGAGGCTGAAACTTGCATCCATCGATTTATGGTCAGCCCTCAAGCTCGGTTTTCTTCTATCCATTGCTCTAGGAATCGCAACTCTGGTGACCGCGTATCTGCTTTGGGTGGTTCTTGATAGCGTCAACCTTTTCACGTCAGTGGATAGTTTGCTCAGAAGCGTATTCGGTGAGGTAACTCCAATTGTTCTAACTGATGAGTTTGCTCTAGAAAGGGTTATGAGCACAGCTGCAACCCTTGCACTTGTAAACATTGTGATTAACACCGCTTTGACTGTTGTTTGGGCCGGAGTGTTCAATGTTGTATCAAAGTTGATCGGTGGAGTAGCACTGACATTCACTAACAACTAATTGGGGTTTGTCAGGCTCTATCTTTTCGGGTAATGTATTCCTGTTGCTCTGCGGGCCTATAGCTCAGGTGGTTAGAGCGCTTCACTGATAATGAAGAGGTCGGAGGTTCAAGTCCTCCTAGGCCCACGGTGAGCACTTTCCACTTGGGGAGGCTCGCTTTGGGGACTTAGCTCAGTTGGTAGAGCACCTGCTTTGCAAGCAGGGGGTCAGGGGTTCGAACCCCCTAGTCTCCACGGAACCCTCCCTCCGGGGAGGGTTCTCTTTTTGAAGGGGCAGTGAGCTCCTCAATAGGTAGCCGTTCAGCCCTCCAAGAATTAATCGGATGATCCGATGGATAACCGACACTCATTCCACAAACCAGTGCATATTCTTCCGGAACCTCAAACTCATCTTTGATGATGTCTGGGTAATTGCCCAAGTAACCCTGCGAGCAGGTGCCTATGCCACGTGCCTTTGCAGACAGCATCAGCGTCTGCATGTAAAGACCCAAATCTAATGTCCCAAAATGATCAAGACCCTTGTGGGTGAAAAAGAAAAGCGCAACCGGAGCACCAAAGAATTCATAGTTGCGTTCCATGAATTTGAACCTGGCCTCGCTATCACTTCTATCAATCCCAAGGGTTGAATAAATACCTGCGCCGACTTTGCGGCTTCGGTCGATTAGCCCGTCTGGGTAAGGAACCTCATGGGTGAAATCTGGATTTTGCCCCATCCCCTTCACCTCTTTGTTCTCCCTGAGTCTTGAGACCAAGGCATTGCTAATTCGATCGCGTTGATCTCCCTTGGCAACCGCCACTAAAAATGGTCTTGTATTCGACCAGCTGGGTGCGTTCACCCCATCCTGCAAAATCTCCTGCAACACTTCATCCGGTATTTCATCGGAGAGAAAGTCCCTAGTTGAGTTTCGAGAGGCGATTAGTGATTGAAAATCTTGAACTGAAGTCATGGTTCCATGCTAGGGCAGGTCGATAGTTCCACCAATTCGAACATAATCACCTATTTGAAAACCGTTTCCAAATCAATTTCGAAGCGTTGACCCCATTGCCGTTAACCTAAACCGCCCTATTTCAAGCACCACAGGCTATGCCCAGACTTAATACAGCTGACTATCAGGTAGCTCTCAGATAACTGAACTTGGGAGGAGTAGTTTTTGGGTATGAGAAAAGTAATAGCAACAACATCAGTCGCACTAACAGCAGCTCTAGTTTTGGCTGGATGTGCAGCTGATATGGAATCAACAAACGTGGAGGAGACGCAGGCCTCAGCCCCCACATCTGAAACTCTCAACGATTCAGTTGATGATCAAGAGGCAGAGAATTTAGAGATAACAACTCCAGATGGAGTTGTCGAAGGAACTGATGCTTACCTTCTATGGGAGGCACTAATGGGGTCCGATGGTGAGTATGCAGCTCTAGCAAGTTACCAGGCAGTTTTAGATGAATACGGCCAAGTTGAACCATATGCAACCATCATGGCTGCCGAAGCTCGTCACGCCGATGCGCTAATTCGTCAACTCGACAGGCTAGGTATTGATGCCCCAGAGAATCCTTACCTAGGTCTAATTGCTGCTCCTGCTGATCTGGAAACTGCAGCTGAAGCATGGGCCGAGGGTGAGATTTTGAATGTTGAACTCTATGACCAGCTTATTGCTGATGCCGAAAGCGAGCAGGTAATCAAAGTCTTCAATAACCTGCGGAGTGCATCTCTGGATTCACACCTACCAGCCTTTGAGTTAGCCGCTGAGAATGGAGGTGTTCTAACAGAAGAGCAAATGCGAAACTAATTTGTTTTTGCAAAGCCGATGGTGGAGGCAGACCCACCATCGGCTTTGTTCTTTCCGGCACTAAGATTCTCTGGTGTCATTCACCAAAATTTCGATAGGTTGGGTTGCCCTGGTACTCGCTGGGGGAGTCTTGATGGCAATGACCGCACCCGGCCAAACAGCTGGATTATCTCCCTATACGGATCAGCTAATTGACAATCTTGGTGTTTCAAGAACTGCCATTTCTTTCAGCTATCTAATTGGAACGCTGACTGGGGCTTTGACAATGCCCTACTTTGGAAAACTAATTGACCGAATTGGTTCGAAAACCGCGATTATGGCGGTCGGTATTGGTCTTGCCGCGGTTTTGTATGTGGCTAGTTTTGTTAGCAATATTTTTAACCTAACCGCAATCTACGTTGGCTTGAGGTTTTTTGGCCAAGGTGCTTTGACACTGGCAGCTACAACGCTGATTGCAAAAACTGTCTTACATCGTCCAGGCCTGGCCCTTGGGGTGAGTGGCGCTATTGGAGCCGCCGGTGTCTCGATAGCACCAGTTGGATTTGAAAGACTAATTGCATTCACCGATTTCAGAACTGCCTTTCAAATCGAGGCGGTATTGGTTTTAGCGGTTGTGATCCCGTTAGCACTTTTCTTGCCTGGCAAGAAAAGCGAGGTAGCCAAGGACGAATTTACTGAGACCGGAAGCATAATTACAGTCCCCGGAATGACTGTCATTGAGGCGCGCAAGACTCTCGGTTTTTGGATGATTGCAATGGCAATGATCACAGTCGGTTTGGTATCAACCGCTTTTGGTTTCCATCTGATCTCAATTTTGGGAAATCAAGGTTTTACGCCCCTCGAAGCTGCTGCAACATTCATCCCGCAAACTGTAGGGAGCCTAGTTTTAGCAGTTGTCATAGGAGGTCTCACCGATCGTTTCCATCCTAAGTTTGGGGTGATTGTTGCGATGGGATCGATGGCGATTTCGATGGTGATGCTGTTTTTGGTCGAGCCAGGGTTTCTCGGTTTGGTGTTTGGTTTTCTTGTTGGCTCAAGCCAAGGGGCAATGAAGGGTGTTGAGACGGTCGCATTGGTTCAGTATTTTGGCAGGGCACATATTGGAGAAATCCGAGGATGGGCACACTCAATCGGCTTGATTTCCACAGCTTTAGGTCCGATCTTGCTGAGTCTTGGATTGGATGTTTTTGGAAACTATTACGTACCCGCGATTATTCTTATGGCCCTGCCCATAACAGCCATCGTGTTGGCTGTGATTGATAAAACCCCCAGGGACCGTTTCGCCTAAACACTTCCTAGTAAAAGGCTCAAAGCCAGTGCTATAAACACAACGGAGACCGTAATCTCCATCCCAATCTGAAACTTTCTTGCACTCAGCAGTTCCCGCATTCTTCCGGCTGCTAAGACAATCAAGACCTCAAAACTGGCAGCCAGAAAAACAAAGATCGAGGTCAAAAAAACCAACTGCAGGGTGACATTCTCCGCAGTTCCCAAAAACTGCGGGAAGAAGGCAACAAAGAACACAACAACCTTTGGGTTGGTGAGGTTTGTGAACATGCCGGTTAGGTAAGGACTTGTTTTGCTCCGAGCTACTTCTGGCTCCTGAGTTGAATTAGGCAATGACTTCACAAGTCTTCTCGCTTGCCAGGCGCTTCCCAATCCCAAATACAAAAGATAACCCCCACCTGCAATCTGCAGAATCATCAATCCTGTTTCGCTTTGAGAAACGATCAGACCGACCCCGCTGATCATCAGGGTGGCGATGATGCCGACACCGGTGAAGATTCCGGCCATGGTTATAAAGCCTGTTTTCATGCCTGAGCGCAAGGTGTTTCGAATGAGTAGGAAGATATCCGGACCCGGGGTAAATGTGATTACCAAACTTGCAATGATGAAAGGCACCAGCACCGATAAATCGAGCACTGACAAATCCTAGA
>CAJXTQ010000055.1 GCA_913060985.1 uncultured Micrococcales bacterium
GCCGCGAGCGAGAGAAGCTGTTTGACCGCGATGAGATGGTTCAGATAGCCAACAGTTAGCATTTAGTTGTGGAGCAACTAAAAGTACTTTTTCTTGAGGACGATGGGCTTACTCGCTCCAGCGTTGCCTCGGCACTAAAGACCTTTGGAATGAGTGTTGTCACAGCCAGCACAGCTGCAGAGGCACTAGAGAACTCGGAAGCGGATTGCGCCCTTCTAGATCTCCATCTTGGTACTGGCCCCACAGGTATAGATGTCGCGCGCAAGCTTCGAGCTAAGAACCCCGAAATCGGACTTGTTTTTCTGACCAGTTTTGAAGACCCCAGGCTTTTGGATAAAGATTTGAAGTTTCTTCCAAGGGCAAGTAGCTATTTGGTGAAAAGACAGATTTTTGAAACCGAGCAATTGGTGATTGCTCTGAGAGCATCTGTCCGAAATGCCCAAGGTGAGCAATCTGAGATAGAGCTTCCAGCGGAGTTTGCAAATCTAACTGATGTGCAATTGGAAACCTTGAGGCTTATCGGCAGAGGACTTAGCAACTCCGAGATTGCAAAATCGAGAGGGGTCAGTGTGAAATCAGTCGAACAGACAATTTCACTCATGTCTAAAAAATTCTCGCTTTCGCACGACAATAAGGCCAACAACAGGGTGAACCTGGCAAGGATTTACTATCGATTACTCGGAGCCAAAGATTGAATCAGCTTCGGGGGCATTTGACCGGAAGCTGGACCATCCACTGGGCTCCGCTGTTGATCCTGATGCCGGTTTCGGTGTTGATGGAAACCATTGGTCGTTCAGCTTTAGGCACCAACCCGCTGCTTGTTCTGTTGGCAAGCCAACTGGGTTATCTAACCCTTCTTGCCTACCTGGGACTTGTTTGGTTGGTTTTATATAGAAAACCAGTTGCTCCCTGGTTTTTGATTCTTCCTGTGTCTGTGGGTGCAGGTTTTGTTCTCGGGGTTTCCAGCGACTATTACTCAATTGTTTTTGGGCAGCGGGAGCAAGGCCTGGATTTCGGAATCGATGCCACCGTCATTGTTTGGTCAGTAGGGCTTCCTTTGGTTGGCTGGATTATGAACAAACTCCAGGAATTTATTCAACACAGGGACCAGTTGGTCGCAAAGCTAACTAATCTCGAGCAACCTAAATTGGAGTTTGAGCTTGACCAGGAGTTTAGGGAACTGCTGGTTGCGAGAGAAAGTATGGATCAGCAGGGATATCAACTGCTCGCGGAAAAGCTGAGGGATTTCGCGGACACCAAAGTCAGACCATTGAGTCACAAGATGTGGGAAAAAGAGATTCAGAAGAAATCTAACTTCCCTTTTTGGAGGCTGGTCAAGCTGGCCATCACGGAAAACCCACTGCCAACAATTACTTATCCGGTGGTTGCCCTCTGGTTGATGGCCGTGAATGCAGTTTCACTGTTTGGCTGGCAGCGTGGTCTTTTCTTCGCAGCAGTGGATGCGATTGTTTTCGTTGTCACACTGTTGGTTTTCAAGCGAATTTCAGTTTTTCCAGGAAGTTGGAACGCCTTTATTTTTCCAACTATTGCAACGGCGACGATATTCGCTGTCCGAGCGTACATCCGCCCGGAGCTTGAGCCCGTGCAATTTATTGCCGGAATCGCATTACTCTGGATTTGGCTTTTCACATCGCTAGCACTCGCTGGGGGTGTGGTGCAGTCAATCAAGACCCAAAACCAAATCCTTGAAGACCTTGAGAAAGATCTTCAGGACGGCGAGCAGTTGAAATACCTGCAGATGGAAATTGAAAACACTGGATCTCAAGATCTGGCGAAGTTCATTCACGGAACGGTTCAGTCAAAGCTGATGGCCTATAGCCTGAAAATAAGCCAGGCGGTTAGCGAGGGAGATGTTGATCAGGCGGGCGAGGCAAGGCGGCAAGCCAAGGAGCTTATTTCAAACCCACTAGCTGAATATCGGCCTCTTTCAAAGACAACTTTGGAGGAGGGTCTAGCTGCTCTCAAAACCGGTTGGGAGGGCATCGTTGATATTCAAGTGGAGTTTGAACCAATTGACGAAAGCTTTATCCAGACAGCGCTAGAGATTATTTCCGAGGCGGTATCCAACGCTCAAAAGCATGCCTTCGCGGAACGAGTGAAAGTCAGGATCAATAATCAAGAATCAGGAATTCTGATCGAGGTTATTGACGATGGAATTGGACCCCGGGAGAGCCAGGGTGGTTATGGACTTAGGATGATAGACAAGCAAACTGCTGGCAATTGGAACCTTGGCTTGAATGAAAACGGGGAGGGAAGCACGCTGCGGGCGATAATCCCCACTGCAACAAATAATGATTAGCAAGATAACCAACCAGCCAATCAGCTATCCCTGGGGATCAACTCATTTAATTCCGGATTTGGTTGGTTTTGCAGAGACTGACACTCCAATCGCGGAGATGTGGTTTGGGACCCACACTAAATCCACCGCAAAACTTGCTGATGGTTCCCCGTTGAGTGAAAAGACAGAGTTGCCATTCATGGTCAAATTTCTCTCAGCCTCTTCCCCATTATCGATTCAGGCTCACCCAAACATGGAGCAGGCTGTTGCAGGTTTCAAGAATGAAAACGACTTAGGTTTGGAACTTAGCGACCCAAAACGAATTTTCAAAGATGAAAACCACAAGCCAGAAATTCTCATAGCGGTCAGTCCATTCAGGGCACTCAGCGGGTTTAGGCCAATTGAAGAAATCAATGACGATCTTCAACAGATTGCAAAAAAAGACCCTGGTTTTGATGATTGGGCCTCAGTCAATTCACTGAGCGGTCACTTCGATTACGTGTTTAATCACCTATCTCCGGAGCTTCTTGAAAAGCTTGCGAATCATTCGGAGCTTATTGCCTACCTTGCAGATTTTTATCCCCAAGACAGAGGGCTTGGAATTGCGTTTTTGTTGAACGAGATTTTCCTAGCACCCGGAGAAGCCGTCTATTTGCCTGCGGGAAATCTGCACGCTTATCTTCAGGGACTTGGAGTTGAGGTTATGGCAAACAGCGACAATGTCGTTCGGGGAGGATTGACTACCAAGCACGTCGATGTTGAAAAACTTCGTGAGTTTGCTGTTTTTCAGTCACTCAACCCCAAGCTTGGCCCAACGGTTCTGCAGCGGGGGCTGGATGAATATCAGACTGGAGCGGATGATTTCAGTGTTTATCGAGTGGAGCCAGCTAGCAATCAGCTGGTTGCCGATATTGAACTTTCAGGACAGGCGATTTTGGTTTGTGTCAGCGGTGAGGTGACAGTCTCAAATTCACTTGAGCAGCGGGAAACTGTTCGCAAAGGCGAAGCCTGCTACATCTCAGATGAGGCCAGGCTTGTGAGTTTTTCAGGTTCGGGAACTGCTTATTTAGCTATCGGTAATTGACAAACTGCAGGTCAAGGTCAAGCTCTTTTCCCTTGAGTAGAGCAATTATTGCCTGCAGGTCATCACGGGATTTAGAGCTAACCCTGATTTCTTCACCCTGAATCTGGGTCTTGGCGCCCTTGGGTCCTTCATCACGAATGATCTTGTTAATCTTCTTGGCGTTTTCCTGATCTATACCCTGCTTCATGGTGCCCTCGATCCGATATTCCTTGCCACTTGCCTGCGGCTCAGAGTGATCGAAGCTTTTCAAGGAAATCCCACGCTTGATCAACTTTGACTCAAATACGTCCAATACCGCTTTCACACGGTCTTCGCTGTTTGCCTTGAGGATGATTTTTTGACCACTCCAAGAAATATCTGGATCTACGCCTTTGAAGTCATAACGCTGCTGAATCTCCTTCTTTGTTTGATTCAGGGCGTTATCCGCTTCTTGCTCGTCAACTTTGCTAACTATGTCAAATGAACTGTCTGCCATCTCTCCAGCCTATCTTCGTTTTGCAGTTGAGCCGCGGATGAGCAGTTCGACCGGCCACTCATGAAACTCCTGTACGTTTAGTTTCTCCTCTTTTAAGTCTTGCTCAAATAGATCTGCCAACATATTGGCCGCCGCCGCCGCCTGCTCTCTG
>CAJXTQ010000056.1 GCA_913060985.1 uncultured Micrococcales bacterium
TTTAAGGAACTTAGTTGGAAAAGAATTATTCAAAGGACTATAAAAACTCCAAGGCTTACGCTGGTCGGGATAAGCCGAAGTCGCCAATGATTCCGCCCGAGATAACTGCGGAGGATCTGGATATTTCTGCGCGAGTGCAACTAAAGACCCTGAGTGAGGAAAATGCGGAGTGGGTGGCCAGACATTTGGCTATGACCTCCCTGTTGATTGACTCTGATCCCGAACTTGCTCACAAGCATGCCCTGGCAGCTCTAAATAGAGCGGGCCGGTTGGCTATCGTTCATGAGACGGTTGGAATAACCGCCTACACAATTGGGGACTTTGCATTGGCACTCAGAGAACTTCTGACTCACCGCAGGTTGACCGGTAGCAACGAACAGATTCCGTTGATTGTCGATTGTGAGCGGGGCATGGGAAGACCCGAGCGGGCATTAGAGGCCGCTCGTGATGTGGATAGGAAAGCTCTTTCCAAGGGTGTGCGAATTAACCTGGCAATTGCTCTTAGTGGAGCAAGACTGGATATGGGTCAGGCTGAGATTGCCCTGGAGGAGCTGGAAATAGCCGAACTATCCCCAAAGGGAATCATCCCGCAGTCCATTGATCTCTTCAGGGCTTATGCGGAGTGCTTGGAAGAACTCGGCAGAGACAGCTCTAAATGGACAGAACTTGCAAACAGAGCTGAGAAAGCTCTTGCTGAGCAGAGCGCTGAGGAGTTTGAGCTAGTTGAAGAAATTGAAATCCCTGAACCCTATCAACCAAGAATGAATATCCGTTCACGAGGGGATAATCCACAAAAGAAAAGCTTTGACAAAAACCGTAAGCCACGTCCAAGGGATGGGCGGGGCAAATGAAACTGATTGATAATTACGACGGTTTGCTTTTGGATCTTGACGGAGTCGTATATCGAGGCAAACAGCCGATTAGGGATGCCATTGAAACAATTGGCAAGCTTCAGTCAAAAATGCCAATCGGCTATGTCACTAACAACGCCTCCAGAACGCAGTCCCAAATTGCCGAGCAGCTCAGAGGATATGGAATTGAGCTAGACCCGGAACAGGTTATTTCTTCGGCTATGGCAGGTGCTGAAATGCTTAGCGAAAAAGTTAGCGGCAAGGTCTTGGTAATTGGCGGAGATGGGTTGAAAGAGGCGGTTAGCAAGCATGGCTTTGAGGTAGTCGATAGCGCCGATGACGCCCCGGATGCTGTCATTCAAGGATTCTCTCCCGATATTGGCTGGAAAGACTTGGCTGAGGCAAGCTATGCAATTAATAACGGAGCACTTTGGCTTGCGACAAATCAAGACTGGACGATTCCACTTGAGCGAGGAATAGCTCCTGGAAACGGAACCCTGGTGAGTGCTGTTCACACAGCAGTTGGGCATCTTCCCGAGTTTGCTGGGAAGCCAGCCAGAAAGATATTTGACACGGCTAAGAATCAGCTGGGTATCAAAAAGCCACTGTTCATTGGCGATCGTGTTGATACAGATATCCTCGGCGCGAATAATGCTGAGATCGATTCGGCCCTGGTATTCACCGGAGTTGCAACTGGCAAAGAGGCAATTAGCGCCACAAAAGAAAACAGGCCCACTTATCTAATTGAAAGCGTTGCTGAGGTTCTGGATAAATATAAGGCTCCGAAAAAGACTAAGTATGGTTATAAAGTTGGCGGCGCGCAGGTGGAACTTCTGGGCAACAAAGTAAGACTTATAAACAGCGGCTCGAGAATTGACGTCTTAAGGGCAGCATGCTCTGTAGTGTGGGGAAGTGAGACCGCCATTTACGGTCTAGATGTTCAGAAAGATCTCTACTGGGAGTGAAAATGGAAAAAGAGTTTGAGCAGTTAGTTTCAGAGATTGAAGCCTCCTCAATCGAAAGCAGGCCTGACCTGATCGAAAAAGCTCTTGACCAGATTGAGTCGAATGACTCGGATTGACAGCCGGCTTTACGAGCTTGGACTAGCGAGCTCTCGATCGCAAGCACAGCAGCTTGTTGTCAGAGGGATGGTAAAGCTTGATGGCAAGACGGTCACAAAACCCTCACAAAAGGTCTCAGAGAAGCAGACATTATCCGTAATCGAGGGAAAGACCTTCGTGTCCAGGGGCGGCTTCAAACTGGATCACGCTCTGGAGATTTTCAAAATTCCCGTTCAGGACAAATATTGCTTAGACATTGGAGCATCCACCGGGGGTTTCACCGATTGTCTTCTGCAAAGAGGTGCAAAGAAAATTCTTGCCCTGGATGTGGGAACAGCCCAGCTGGCGGAATCGATTTCAAGCAATGCAAAAGTCATCGATCTGCCAAATCAGAACATTCGAGAATTCACTGCAGCGCAACTGCAGGCCATTGATAGCGATTTTGAAAAACTCTCACTCATTGTTTGTGACATGAGTTTCATATCAATCACCCATGCTTTGCAGGCCTCGATAAAACTATCGAGTGATTTTGACTTTATTGGCTTGATAAAGCCTCAGTTTGAAGTTGGTCAACATTCGCTGAGTGCCTCTGGGGTTGTAACTGATTGGCGAGAGAGAAAAAGGTCAATTGAGCAAGTTATTGAAACGGCGCAGGACTTGGGGATGACTTGTGCCGGGATTGCCTCATCGCCAATAAAAGGCGCAACTGGGAACCAGGAGTATCTAATCTGGTTGAATAAGGGTGGAAGTGATATTCCACAATGGGATGGCAATTTAGACGCGTTGGTGAAAGGAAGCTAAATGACAAGAAATATCTTGCTGGTTACCAACGCCTCGAGGCAGAGCGCGATAGATGCTTTTTGGCAGGCGATTGATCTTCTGAAAACTAATGGCCTGACTCCAATTGCCATCGAAGAAGACTTTTCAGAGATGACCAAGACTGGTGAAGAGGTTGAGGTCTATTCAGATCAACCAATCGAGCTTGCGTTGGTGCTTGGTGGAGATGGAACGATTTTGAGAGCGGCAGAGAGCCTGCGTGGTCACAAAGTTCCAATTCTTGGTCTGAATCTGGGTCATGTTGGTTTCATGGCCGAGGGTGAGATTGAGGACATGCCTGAAATAATCTCCCGGATTGCTGCCGGAAAATACTCAACCTCTTCTCGCATGGCGCTCGAAGTTGAGGTTTATAAAAATAAAGAAATCGTTTTTTCTTCCTGGGCGCTGAACGATGTTGCCCTCGAAAAATCCTCCCGGGAGCGAATGCTGGAAGTCGCAATTGAGGTAGATAGCAGACCAATCAGTAGCTTTGGATGTGACGGGGTCGTCTTCAGCACACCAACCGGCTCGACAGCATATAACTTCAGTGCCGGGGGACCGATTGTTTGGCCAGACGTGGAGGCGCTGTTAGTTGTTCCACTAAGTGCGCACGCCCTGTTCTCAAGACCTCTTGTAGTGGATCGCAATTCTCGTCTGGCGGTAGAGGTTCTAGAGAGAAATTCGGGCCACGGAGTCATCTTTTGTGATGGAAGAAGAACTTTTGAGCTCACACCGGGTTCAAGAGTTGAGGTTTATAAATCTCCAACACCAGTCGAATTAGCGGTCTTCGAAGACCGACCCTTTGCAGATCGTTTGGTAAGCAAATTCAATTTGCCGGTTGCAGGCTGGAGGGGTCCCGATCGTTGATTCGAACAATTTCCATTTCCAACCTTGGGGTAATTAGCCAAACCGAATTGCAGCTCACCCCGGGGCTAAACGTAATTAGCGGTGAAACCGGAGCAGGGAAAACTATGCTGCTCACAGCTCTACAGCTGATGCTGGGCGCAAGAGCTGATAGCTCCAAGGTACGTGACGGCGCCCAACAGCTAAGAGTGAGTGGCATCTGGGACAGGCCAGAGGGTGAAATAGGGCAGAAACTTGTTGAACTTGGGGCGGATGTGGATGACGACTTGGTTATCACCAGAACTGTTAGCTCCGAGGGTAAGTCACGGGCAATCATGGGGGGAGCCAACGTTCCAGCCGGAAGTCTCAGCGAGGTGGCCGACAACTTGTTTGTAATTCATGGCCAGAGTGAACAGATCAGATTGCGATCCAGCG
>CAJXTQ010000057.1 GCA_913060985.1 uncultured Micrococcales bacterium
TCTTTTCTCCAACCGCCATCAAGAAGATTCTTTTTTCTAAGCCAGGATTCAAATGGAACAGTGGCGAAGGGAACAATGGCCAAAAACACACCAAATCCTTGTCTGAGAATTGGCCACCTCTGGTTGATGCCAACCACCAAGGCCATGGCGCCGTAGCTCAAAAAGGTAAAGCCGTGCATTGCACCAGAGATGCTGACAAGACCCGCCAGCGATGAGTCAATCGCTCTTGCTATGAGTGATGAAATCAGCAGTGCCCAAGTTATTGCCTCGGCGGTAGCGACGATTCTAAAAAGACCGGCTGGAGAGGAGATTGTCATAATTTAGTTCAACCAGTTCCGATTGACTAGCTTCCCAAAACACTTTGCCTTGCGATCTCGAGTTCTTCATTTGTTGGCACAACCAGCAGCGGAATCGAACTTGCTGCAGAGCTGATTGCTCTGGGTCCATCATTAGGTCTGGAATTGCTCTTCTTATCCAACTCAATTCCAAGGGGTCTGGATTCAAACAACAACTCTCTAAAGCCAACCGAGTTTTCGCCAACTCCAGCAGTCATGACAACCGCGTCAACCGCTCCAAGCAGCGCAGCGTAGCCACCTAGGTAAAAACGGATTCGCTGCGCATAAACCTCCAGCGCATCTCTGCTGGCCTGATCTGTTCTGCTTTTCTCGAAAACATCCCGCATATCTGAACTTCCAGTCATTCCTAAAAGTCCAGATTGTTTATTCAAAAACACATCAATTTCATCAACGCTCATCCCAAGCTCGCGGTTGAGATAAAAGACAACTGTTGGGTCGATATCTCCGGATCGAGTACCCATGACTAATCCAGGTAGGGGACTTAGGCCCATTGATGTGTCAAAACTCTGACCTTCTTTCACGGCACACGCACTTGCACCATTGCCTATATGCAAAATAATCAGATTCAAATCTTTTGAATCCTTGCCCAGAAACTCTGCTGTCTCCTTTGTCACATAACTAAAACTTGTCCCGTGAAAACCGTATTTTCGTATTCCATGTTTTTTTGCAAGCTCTGAATCAATTGCGAAACGAAAACTTGCTGGGGGCATCGTTTGGTGAAAGGCAGTATCAAAAACGGCAACCTGTGGTGTTGAAGGAAAGGCCTCCAGGCAAGCTCTGATCCCTGCAATGTTTCCAGGATTATGTAGCGGTGCAAGCGGAATCAGAGATTCGATCTCCTCCAAAACCTCGCTGCTCACCAAGGTGGGTTTAGAAAACCTCTCTCCTCCGTGAACGACGCGGTGACCGATAACATCGGGCTCCACAAATCTCGAATCTGCCCGAAGCTTTGGAAGCAACTCGGCCAACTCATGAACGTGGTTGGAAACTCGCTCCAGATTTCCGCCCAAAAGCAGTTGTTGTTTTTCCTCATCAATCAATTGATATTTGATTGATGAGGATCCGGAGTTAATGACCAAAACAGTTGTCATTACCTACCCCTGAGCCTGTATTGCTGTGATGGCGATGGTGTTCACAATATCTCCAACCAAAGCTCCCCTGGAGAGATCGTTTACCGGTTTGTTCAGTCCTTGAAGCACTGGTCCAATTGCTACCGCTCCAGCGGTGCGTTGAACTGCTTTGTAGGTGTTGTTGCCAGTATTCAAATCTGGAAAGACGAAAACTGTCGCCCTTCCAGCAACTAGCGATTCGGGAAGTTTTTTGGATGCAACAGCAGCATCCACCGCCGCATCATATTGAATCGGGCCCTCAATGCTGAGTTCTGGGTTTCGCGATCTTGCGATTTGTGTTGCCTCCCTAACTCGCTCGACCTCTGATCCCGAACCGCTGGTTCCGGTTGAATAGCTGAGCATGGCAACCTTCGGCTCAATGTCAAACTGTTTTGCGGTCTCTGCCGAGGAAGCTGCGATGTCTGCCAGCTGCTCAACAGATGGTTCAGGAATGACAGCACAGTCTCCGTAAACCAAAACTCGGTCAGCCAATGCCATCAGGAAAACGCTGGAAACACTTGAAACATTTGGTTTGGTTTTGATGATTTCAAAACTCGGTTTGATGGTGTGTGCGGTTGTATGACTTGCCCCGCTAACCATTCCATCAGCCACCCCCAGATGAACCAGCATGGTTCCAAAATATGAAACGTCAGTAACAGTTTCTCTAGCCTGTTCCAGGGTGATTCCCTTGTGACTTCTGAGTTTCAAATACTCCGAAGCGGCCGCTTCAAAGTGCTCACTCTTGGTTATCTCCATAAGCTCGGCTCCATCGAGATTTAGTCCCGACTGCTTAGCTTGCTTTTTTATCTCTTTAGGTTTTCCCAGGATTATTAGATCGGCGATGTCACCAGCCAAGATTTCATGGGCTGCTTGCAGAACTCTTAGATCATCACCCTCTGGCAAGACAATTGTTTTTTTATTACTTGCCGCGCGCTCCATTAATCTGTGCTCAAAAAGAAGAGGTGTCAACGCAGCGGGATTTGCGCTTTCAATCGATTCAAGTAGCCCACTCGATTCGATGTGATCTGCGAAGAGTTTCTTTGCGTGATCAAGTTTTTGTCGATCTCCCCCAGAAATCTTCCCTCTTGTTTTTGTTACCTTCATCGTGGTGTCAAAGGTTCCCAGCTCAACTGCAATCACCGGAACGGAAGGCTTCATACCCTCCAGTAACTTTGAGAATTCACTGGGAAGCTCAAAGCCCCCGTTGAGCACGATCCCCGCTAGCTGAGGGAAATTATCCGCTCTGTCGGCGGCTATCAGGGTAAGCAGGGTGTCTGTTCTGTCCCCGGGCGTTACCACCACGGCGTTTTCTTTCAACCTAGAAAGAACATTCACCCCGTTCATACTGGCAATGACAACGTCCGTAGCTTCGTTTTGAAGTCTCGATTCGTTCCCGAAAATCAGCTTCCCGCCCAGGTTTTCCATGATTGCCTGCATCCTGGGGGCAACTAAAAACTGATCCTCGGGAACAGCCCAGACCGGCACGTCGCCCGGCGTGGAGAGCTTTGAAGTGGAAGAGACCAGATTTGGATCCATGCGATTGACAATCACCGATGAGACCTCGGCGAACTCATTTTCAAATTCCTCAGAACTCACATCGATGATCTGCTGTATCTCAGCCAGCTGTCTAAATTCTCCCTGTCCCAGGTGTTCACTGGTCTCATAAGGTCTCAAGCCATTGACGACCAAAGCAACCGGCAAGCCAATATTGGTTGCAACTCGTGCGTTGAAATTCAGCTCGGTTGGTCCAACCACGTCGTTGTAGTCAGACCCAATAACCAACACCGCATCCACACTGGATTCCAGCTCTTTAAACCTTGAGACGATTCTCTTGAGCGCTTTCTCCGGAGAGGCGTGGACATCTTGATAGGCAACACCAATGGCATCCTCATAGTTGATCTCCGTGTTGCTATTTGCAATCAACAACCTAAGAACGTAATCCTCTGTGTTTGAATCACGGGTTACCGCTCTAAATACACCTACCCGCTTATGTTTGGTCTTCATCGCCTCCAAAACACCAAGAGCAATTGCAGACTTGATGGTGTGACCCTCAACCGCTGCGATGTAAATGCTTTTTGCCATGATGAGTTAAGGCTACCCGTGTATTGGTCCATCAACGCTGATCAGGCATAAAGAGATTATTTAGCTGAAAAGATTCAAAAATCAGAAATGGCAATCTGTTGCCAAAAATTGTCAACAGGTTGCCTAAGTATTATTCAAAAAGACTGCACCTCAGCTTGCTAGTCTTTGAGGGTCTTATTAGCGAAAGAGAACCTTTCCATGTCTGAAAAAGCAAACATTGGAGTCGTCGGACTAGCTGTTATGGGCTCTAACCTTGCCCGAAATCTTGCAAGCAGGGAAGGCAACAAAGTTGCCATTTACAACCGCTCAACAGATAAAACTCAAACTCTGGCAAATGATCACCCCGAGGCAAATTTCATTGCCGCTGAAACAGTCGATGACTTTGTTGAAAGTCTGGAATCACCAAAAACCGCAATCATCATGGTTCA
>CAJXTQ010000058.1 GCA_913060985.1 uncultured Micrococcales bacterium
AACTGGGGCTTTGAAACCAAGCAGATTCATGCTGGTTGGACCGAGGACCCAACAACAAAAAGTGCAACACCACCTATCTATACTTCAACCGCATTCACCTTCAACTCGGCAGAGCATGCAAGGAACCTATTCGCATTAGGTGAATTTGGAAACATCTACACCAGGATCATGAATCCAACCCAGGATGTTGTTGAGCAGCGTATCGCAGCTCTCGAGGGTGGAACCGCCGCACTCTTGGTATCCAGTGGACAGGCAGCTGAAACCTTGGCGATTCTGAACATTGCAGAAGCTGGCGATCACATCGTTACTTCCAGCGTTCTCTATGGCGGAACTTACAACCTTTTCAAGCACACACTGCCAAAGATGGGCATTGAGGTCACGTTTATCAAAGACCAGGACAACCTCGATGAGTGGAATTCAGCTGTCAAAGACAACACCAAACTGTTCTTCGCCGAGACCATCGGAAACCCCAAAACCAATATTTTGGATATCGAGGGTGTAAGTGAGGTTGCTCACAAAAACGGCATTCCGTTGCTGGTTGACAACACCATTGCAACACCGTATCTGATCAACCCACTGAAGCACGGTGCAGACATTGTCATCCACTCAGCAACCAAGTACCTCGGCGGTCACGGTCAAGCTCTAGCAGGGGCAATCGTTGATGGTGGAAAATTCGAATGGTCAAAATCAGATAAGTTCCCAGGTCTGACCACTCCGGACGAGTCTTATCACGGTGTGAACTACACCGCAGCACTGGGTGATGCGATCGCCTACATTATCAAGGCCCGCGTGCAGCTACTCCGCGATCTGGGCCCCTCAGTTGCTCCGCAGAACGCATACCAAATCCTGCAGGGTATCGACACACTCTCGATTCGCGTTGAACGTCACAACCAGAACGCAACCAAGGTGGCAAAGTGGCTTGAGGGTCACGATCAGGTTGAGAAAGTCAACTACGCAAGTTTGGACTCAAGCGAGTTCAAAAAAGCCGCAGACAAATACGCACCCAACGGTGTTGGAGGAATCTTAAGTTTCGAACTCAAGGGCGGAAGAGAAGCCGGAGAAAAATTTGTTGAGGCGCTTGGTTTGTTCAAGCACGTCGCAAACTTTGGTGACGTTCGATCCCTTGTTGTCCACCCTGCATCCACCACCCACAGCCAGCTCACTGAGCAGCAGCAGCTAGAGGCGCAGGTCTCTCCTGGACTGGTCAGGCTGTCAATCGGACTGGAGACAGTTGAGGACATCATTGCTGACCTAGATCAGGCATTCAAGGCGGTCAAATAACACTTGGAATTTCAAACCAGCGAGGACACGGTCCCAACCGGACTGATATCCGATGAGCTATCAAGACAGCTCATCGGACGTCCTCCTGCAAGCGGTGGATGGCAAGACGGAGATCCAGTTGGAGACCGGAAATTCACCTCTAGGTTTGATCTTGAATTGGAAGCTGGCGGCAAGCTCAGCTCGGCAGTAATCGCCTACGAATCATGGGGAGAGCTAAACCCCGACAAATCAAATGCGGTTTTGGTGCTTCATGCCCTAACTGGAGATAGTCACACAGTTGGTTCTGCAAGTGATGCTCATCCAACCAATGGATGGTGGGATGAGCTAATTGGACCAGACAAGGCAATTGACACAAATAAGTTTTTTGTTGTCACGCCAAACATCATCGGCGGCTGTCAAGGATCAACAGGGCCAGCTTCGCTAAATAGGACCGGTGTTGAGTATGGGCCGAATTTCCCTCACCTAACAATTCGGGATCAGACCAAATCTCTCGATGCGCTGACTGATTTTTTGGAATTACCAAGCTGGCATGCGGTGATTGGTGGATCAATGGGAGGCATGCATGCTCTGGAGTATGCAATTTCCAAGCCTGAGAAACTTGGTCGACTGGGAATACTCGCAGCCCCAGCGGTCTCCAGTGCAGATCAAATAGCAATCAACTCTGTCCAGGTGGAGGCAATCCGAACCGATAGTCAATTCCACTCAGGTTGGTACTACGACAAAAAACCTGGTTTTGGACCACACCGCGGACTGGCACTCGCAAGACGAATGGCACTTTTGAACTATCGCTCACCAGAGGAGCTAAATGCACGATTTCAGCGGAGTTGGCAATCCGGAGTCAGCCCATTTGGCGAGGGTGGAAGGTTCTCTATCGAGTCCTATTTAGATTTCCATGGAAATAAATTCACCAGGCGCTTCGACGCCAACAGCTACATAATCCTCGCAGAGGCGATGAACACCCACGATGTCGGTCGAGACCGGGGTGGGGTTGAAAAGGCACTCTCACAAATAACCTGCCCTACTTTGGTGTTGGGCATCAGTAGCGATCGCCTCTTCCCCGTCGAAAACCAAAAATTGATTGCTGAGAACCTGGGAGGAGAGCTCGTGGGCGGAGGATTGCAGGTAATTGACTCCGAGTTTGGCCACGATGGATTCCTGATCGAAAAAAAGGAAGTTGGGAAGCAGCTGAATTTGCTTTTGGAGGTCTAGACTTTTCCAGTTGGACTGGAGGAGAAATTGCAAATTCTCAAGGCTCGGATAGCGGTAAGCGCCTACTTCACACTGCAAGGATCGGCGCTTGCTTTGGTAGCCGTCCACATCCCGGCTTTCGAGCAAAAAACGGGCGTTGGATTGGCAACCCTTGGTTTTATTCTGATGCTTGCGGGCGTTGGCGGTTTCTTAGCGATGCAGGTGATGGGGTGGTTGATTGACCATATCGGCAGCGGCATATCCACCCGCTATGGATCGGTAGTCGCAGGTCTGGCGGTTGCATTGTTTGCAGTTGTCAACGACCCCATAGGTCTGGCTATCGGCTTCTTTTTTATGGGTGTTGGACTTTCCTCAGTGGATGTTCCGGTCAATTCGCATTCGCTGCAAGTTGAAGAAGCTCACGGAAAGCCCATTTTCAATCAATTTCATGCCTTCTGGTCAATCGGCGGTTTCCTTGGATCAGCTTTGGGGTCGGCATTTCTTGGGTTGTCCGTTCCGATTGAAATCGGATTTCCGATTTTTGGTTTCTCGATAGCAATTCTGGGTTGGCTTTTAGGACTCTGGTTGTTGCCCGATAGGCCCAATGTTGAGCACCGTGATCGAACACTTGGCAAGCAGGCCTCAAGAGAAAACAGATCAGTTCTTGGAATTGTAATTCTGATTGGTGCGATGGGTGCAAGTGGAGCGACCATGGAGGGCATTGCAAATGACTGGTCGGCTTTGTATTTGACCAACATAATCGGCGCTGAGCCGGCGGTTGCTGCATGGGGGTTGGCCGCTTTCAGCCTTGGCATGACAGCTGCCAGACTGACTATTGACATACTCGTTGCCAAAGTTGGTCGGATGCCAATTATTCGATACGGAAGCATCCTCTCCGCAATCGTTCTCTTGGCGATGATGTTCCCATCCTCCGTTGCAATCTCAATCATTCTGTGGGCATTGTTGGGTATTTTTCTTTCCGGCGTCGTTCCGCAGTTGTTTGCCCTCGCCGGTAGGCTTGGCAACCCCTCCCACCACGGCCGAAACATGTCCAGGGTGGTGGGAATTACCTACCTTGCCGCTCTTGCGGGCCCAAGTGTGATTGGTCTGCTTACAGTTTTTGTCCCGCTAAACATGGCGTTTGTCTTTGGGGTTCTTCTTGGTGTCTGGGTGGCAAGCGGGACGTTTCTTATTGCTAAAGTGCGGGCATGACAAATCTGTTCACGCCGATCACTCTTGGCAAGGTTGAAATCCCAAACAGGGTCTGGATGTCACCTATGTGCCAATACTCCTGCGAGGGTCAAGACGGAATACCAACTGATTGGCATTTGGTCCACCTTGGAACCAGAGCAACTGGAGGGGCTGGTCTTGTTATGGCGGAGGCAACCGCTGTCACCCCGGAGGGAAGAATCACCCCCTGGTGCACAGGGATTTGGAATGACGAGCAAACCATAGCTTGGAAAGAAGTTGTTGATTTCATCGAA
>CAJXTQ010000059.1 GCA_913060985.1 uncultured Micrococcales bacterium
GCTCATGTTGAGAATAATCTCATTAGTAGCTGGGATATTCCTGAGAGTTAGCTGGACTAGTTAGATGTCATCGGAGTCAATAATTTGATAGCCATAGCCCTGCTCCGCGAGAAAGCGCTGACGATTTTGTGCGAAGTCTTGCTCGACCGTGTCTCGAGAGATCAGGGTGTAGAAATGAGCCGCTCTTCCATCGGCTTTGGGTCTCATTAGCCGACCCAGGCGCTGCGCCTCTTCCTGACGAGAGCCAAATGAGCCGCTGATCTGGATGGCAACGCTGGCCTCCGGGAGGTCGACACTGAAATTTGCAACTCGACTAACGACCAAGGCCGGGATCTTCCCTTCTCGGAATGCCTTATAAAGCTGCTCGCGCTCATCCACTGGCGTTTCACCGGTTAGCTTGGGTATTTCAAGTTTGGTTGAGAATTGTTCGATTTGCTCCAAATACTGCCCAATTATTAGCGCTGGCTCATCAGGGTGTTTTTTGAGAATCGCTTTGGTTATCTCAATTTTTTCGTCAATGGTTGAGGCAATTCGGAAACGCTCTTCTTGTTGGGCAATTGCGTATTCCATGCGCTTTTCATCGGTAAGTGGTATGCGAACCTCGTAGCAGTTGGCCGGTGCGATGTAGCCCTCTGCCTCAATATCCTTCCAAAGCGCATCAAATCTCTTCGGCCCGATCAGACTGAACACATCACCCTCACGTCCGTCCTCGCGGACAAGTGTTGCTGTCAGCCCCAGTCTCCGCTTGGCCTGTAACTCTGCGGTCATTTTGAAAATGGGTGCAGGGAGCAGGTGAACCTCGTCATAAACAATCAATCCCCAGTCACGTGCATTCAGAAGCTCCAAGTGCTTATATTGCCCACCTCTTTTGGTGGTGAGAATTTGATAGGTGGCAATTGTCACCTCGGCGAGGTCTTTGCTTGAACCCGAGTATTCGGCAATCTGCTCCTCTTTCAAAGTGGTTCGGTTTACAAGCTCCTGTTTCCACTGTCTTGCTGATACTGAGTTTGTGACCAAAATCAAAGTGTTTGTCTTGATCTCTGCCATGGCTGCGGCACCGACCAGGGTTTTTCCTGCGCCGCACGGCAAAACAACCACTCCACTTCCAAGATCTTTGAACCGATCAACTGCCAGCTTTTGGTATTCGCGTAAAGACCAGTCCCCAGTGTCAAGCTCCAAATCCATCGGCTCGCCTTCGGCGTAGCCTGCTAGATCCTCGGCTGGCCAGCCAATTTTCAATAGCTCCTGCTTCACCGCACCACGTGCCCATTCGGCCAAAACAAAACCACCAACCACCGGTTCGGTAATTAGCTCTTTGAGTTTTTTCTGTCTACCAACCTCGGCTAGCACCGCCTTGTCATCGCTTAGCAGCAACAAACGGTTCTGCTCATCTCGTTCTATATGCAGCTTGCCGTAGCGGCTCATTAGGTCCGAAATGTCTTTGGTGACGGCCGGAGGGATTGGGTATTTGGAGTATTTTTCCAAAACATCAATTACAAACTCACTGTCATGACCGGCAGCTCTTGCATTCCACAATCCAAGCTTGGAGATTCTGTATGTATGGATATGCTCTGGGGCTCTTTCCAGTTCGGCAAAAATAGACAGGTCGTGTCTGGCATTGGCAGCATCGGGGTGGTCGATCTCCAAAAGGGCGGTCTTATCGCTTTGAACAATTAGCGGACCACTCATTGAGCCTCTCCCATCTTTACCGAGACAATTTTCGAAACTGGAAGCGTTCGCTCGGTTTCGGCGTGCACATCCTTGCCCCTGAGTCTCCCAGCAGCCAACGAGGTTGGCAGAAGCTCGAATTTGACCTGTTTACCATCTCTGGTGCTGACAACAACTTCCACCGTAATTTTATTTTTCAGCGATAGCTCCAACTGTCTGTTAATTCCAAGTTCCTGCTCGGAGACATCCCCTGGGGTTGATGACCTCAGAGCAGCAACTTGTTCGCTGATGTCAACTACATCGTTTTTGACAGTCTCTGGTGTGGTTGTTGGGGAGATGACTTTGGATTTCTCGTCAATACGGATTATTGGGTACCCGCAGCTTCGAATGTTGAAATACAACAGATCGCTCTCGTGCTTGCTAAGCATCTGGTTTTCGGTGATTTGAACGAAGTGGAAAGCTCGTAGCTCTGATTGGTTTTTTATCTGCGCCAGCATTGCAGGATCTTTGGCTTCGATGATTGATCCCTTGGCAGAGCTTTGTATGGTTAGCGTTCCAAACTTTTCAGAGGCGTCTTTCAAAAGATATTCAACCGGTTGGGGGATTTCTGTGGTGGCCAGTCGATCCAAGGTGGAACGAATGTCTTTTTCAGTCAGGCCGCACTCCATTCCATGCACAACACTCGTGGTGGTGAGCCTGAAGTTACTTGCAAGTGAAACGCTCTCTGGTTCAGCAAATAGCCTGATCCGTCGATCTGTTGGATAGTCAATCGGACCGGGGGCAATCATGGTCAAATCGGCTTGAACAATCAGTTGATTGACAGGTTTTGGCAAATGGCTGGCAATCTCTTTGGCGCAAGCTTCCGCTCCGTCGCTAATCAGAATTTCCATTAGCTCGGTTGCGAAACCATCAACAGAAAGTGAAAGCAGGTTTCCGAAGACCGTAAGCGGATGGGTGATTTTAGACAGCGGATATTGGTTTTGTATAGCCCCCGATACCTCTTCACCCGGGCTGATTTGAACTGGCAGAAAATCATCTAAATCGGTTATTGCTTCTAGAAACCAAGCTAACTTTGTTTCGGCATCGCTCACCTGCCAGCTTTCACTTCGCTCGGTCAGATACCAACGGCCATCGATTGGCTGAATCAACCCCGAAACAAAAGCCAGGTCAAAGGCGTGAACAATATCTTCACTATCCCAGCCAAGCATCCTGGCAATCCACTTTGCATCGCTGACTGCCACCCCGCGTGCGGTCGCCCTAATTGAATGACTGTCCACCTGCACCAAAATCTCGGTTATGGCTAGCAGGGTGTAGTGGGAATTGATTGCCGCTCTATCAACATCGCTTGGCCTAACCCTTGCAATCTCTTTGGCTGCAGGAATTTGAAGATCGGCGAAAACGGCTGCAACTGAATCAAACAGCTCTCCCTGGTCGCCAAAAAACAAACTCTCAATCAGCTCGCTATCTTTACCATTGGAGATTTTTTCTAGTTGCTCTCTGGAAAGTGATTGAATAACCGGCTCCAGCTTCTTTTTGTTCAGAAGAAGTTTTGCCAGGTCAAAAAAATCTTTCACCCTAGCTAGATTAAGTTTTCTTGATCGAACTAAGGCAACTAATTCAGAATCTGTCCGCTTCTGCAGCAGGTTTGCAAGAACCAGCTGCTCAGTCACGGTTTTCTTTGCTTCTTCTGATAAAGCTGATGATGATCATGGCCAGAATCATCATGAAACCCACAGGGAGTCCAATCAGCGGTATTTGCGCAAGGATCACGGGTCGTTCAGTCGTTCCACCAAGCTCCATCAAAAGTGTGGTCACCATGGAGAGCAGACTGACTGCGGTGACACCAATTGCACCGTACGCTAAAAAATTCTCAACTCGAGAGCTGTTAAAAGAAGCCATCGTTAAAGAATACTTCCTGAAATGAAACCTGTTTGCGGGTTAAACTATCTGCCGACTCAAGAAAGAGAAATTATGCCAACAGGTCGCGTTAAGTTTTTTGATGACGAGAAGGGATTTGGCTTCATCGCAAGCGATGAGGGCAATGAGGTATTCCTTCATGCCAGTGCCCTTCCAGACGGAGTGAGTTCGGTTCGTCCTGGCTCAAGGGTAGAGTTTTCTGTTGTTGATGGTCGGAAGGGCGTGCAGGCCCTGAGTGTTCGAATCCTAGAAACTCCAAAAATCACTCAGGCAAACAGGAAGCCCGCTGAGGACATGGCGGTGATTGTTGAGGACATCATTGGCTTCCTCGACCAGCTTGGTAGTGATTTTCAAAGAGGGCGCTACC
>CAJXTQ010000060.1 GCA_913060985.1 uncultured Micrococcales bacterium
AGCATCATTACCAAAGACTCAGCGCCAGAAATTGAACACATCCACGATAGGAACCCGGTAATGATTGAGGATCTTGACGGCTGGATGAATACAGAAGGAAACCTAGATGAGCTTCTTGGGGATGTAGCGAATCAATCTGATCTTTTTGCAAAAACGCTTAGCTTCCACGAAGTAAATAAAGCGGTCGGTTCGGTGAAAAATAACCATCCCGGTTTGATTTCCCCCGAGTCCGAACAAAAGCTATTCGATTAGCACTTCACAATGTCCTAAGAATCTTTTACACTTTTATTCGAACAAATGTTCGAATAAGGGGAATTTAGTGATTCAAGTTGATGAGCCAATTGCCGTTATGACAAATCATGATGGTCAACCGGTCAGCTTTGACTGGCGCGGTTCCCAATACCTTGCAACAGGCGTGCCGATTCGCTGGTATACGAGAAGAAGCTGGTGGAGGGAGGTTGACCAAGCCCCCAAGGGATACTCCGCCCAGGCCTTAGAGGTTGAAATGTGGAGAGTTAGAGCGCAATGTGACTACGACAGTGGTCTTTTTGAATTGATTCACAGCACCCCCGATGATCAATGGAAGTTGGTGCGAGTTATCTAGTGACTGGGTTCACGCATCTAAATTTCGCTTCTGCATATTCTGCTCACTACGGAGTGAACAGACCAGAGCAAGCAGTGACTTTTGCTAAAAATCTTGGTTTTGACGCACTGGCCATAACGGATCGTGACGGTCTTTATGGTGCGGCCAAACACATAGCCGCTTGCATTGAGAACAAAGTTGACCCAATTATTGGGGTAAATCTCGAAGTTACCGCTGGGGTATCACTGGGCAGGGTGGTAATTCTTGCTCATGGTCACAACCGTGGAGCTGGCTGGAGTTCGCTATCTAGAATCATCAGCAAAGCTCATCAGAAAAAGAAAAATGAAAAACCCTCGATTGACATCAGAGATCTTGCGGATCTCACTCAGAGAGAAGTAGCCAACTGCACGGTTTTGCTCGGCCCGGATAGCGATGTCGGCAAAGCTTCTCTTTTAGAACCGTCTAAAGCTGCTTATCTACTAGAAAATTGGATGGATCTGTTTCGCACTCGGGGCAGCTTGGCAATAGAAGTATTCAGCCACCTGACCGAACCCGGCACAAAATATTCAAATGAGCATGCCAGAGCTCTAATTTCACTTGCCGAATATAAAAAACTTCCAGCGGTGCTAACAAATGCGGCTAGGTACTTAGAGCCAGATGATGCATTGACCGCGGATGTTTTAGATTCCGCCAGGCACTTAGAGCCCCTAGGTATTTTTCTACCTCAACCAAATGCGCAGGCTTGGCTGAAGCCACCAATCGACATGGCCTCACTGGCACTGGAAATAACTGCAGATACAAAAGCAGCTAAAAAACTCTTAGCTACAACCGAACAACTTACAGACCGATGTCGAATAAACCCGGTTGAAGACTGCGATTGGGGAAAACCAAAAACACCTGAAAAACAACTTCTTGGAATTGAAGGAAATCCATTTGAAGTTCTTTGGCAAAAAACCCATTCGGCGATTGCCGATAGGTATCCAAATGCCAAACCAAGCCTTGTTACCGAGGTTCAACATCAACTCTCGAAGGAATTGATAACCATAAACAAGCTTGGCTTTTCCACCTTTTTCCTAACAGTTGCCGATGTTGCGCAAATGATCAGAGACATGCGAATCAGAATTGCAGCCAGGGGCTCAGGAGCGGGCTCACTGGTGAACTACCTGCTTGGCATTAGCCACATAGACCCAATTGAACAGGGATTGCTTTTTGAGAGGTTTCTATCGACTGAGAGGTCAACACTCCCAGATATCGACATCGATGTTGAATCAGCGAGAAGGCACGATATCTACAGAGCAATTTTCAAGCGCTACGGTGGCGACCGAGTCACGCTTCTTTCGATGCAGTCAACATACAGAGGCAGAGGTGCAATCAGAGACAGTGGATTGGCACTCGGGCTTGATGAAGACCAGATTGATCAAATTGCGAAAAGCTCTTGGCGATTTAGCGCCAGAAGCTTCCGTGCTGCACTTGAGATCAAGCCAGAGCTTGCAAGGCTTGCAAGGCAGGTAAAAGGGGACCGGAAGTTGAATTTGCTAGTTGACCTAACGCAGAGACTGGACAAACTCCCCCGACACATTTCAATGCACCCATGCGGGGTGATACTCGGAGACCGAAGACTATTAGATCTAACCCCGACCGAGCCAAGTGGACTTGGGCTACCAATGAGTCAGTTTGATAAGGATGATATGGATCCACTTGGTTTTCTAAAACTTGATGTATTAGGCGTAAGAATGCAAAGCACCATGGCTTATGCGGTGAAAGAGATAGAAAGGGTGGAGAACACAAAGCTCGATCTAGACTCCGTGGAAACCGATGATAAAAAAGTGTTTGAGCTTGTCAGGACGACCAACACACTCGGTATTTTCCAGATTGAAAGCCCCGGCCAAAGAGAGCTCACCGGAAAACATCAGCCAACTCGGTTCAACGACCTGACTTTGCAAATATCACTATTCAGACCGGGGCCAATGAAGGGGAACATGATTTCTCCTTACCTAGACGGGCGCCATGGGTTCATTCAGCCTGATTATTTCCATCCAGATTTGAAGCCAATCTTGGAAGAGAGCTACGGTGTGGTGGTTTTTCACGAGCAGCTTATGAAAATCATGAAGGTAATGACCGGTTGCTCGCTGGCCAAGGCTGATGAGATGCGAAGGAAGATGTCAAATCCTTCGCTGAAGGAGGAAATCGAGTCTTATTTCAAACAAAGCTCTCTTGCCAGGGGTTACCAGCTGTCTGTGGTCAATCGCGTATGGCAGGTGCTAGAGGGATTTGGAAGTTTTGGTTTTTGCAAAGCCCATGGAGCTGCGTTCGCTCTGCCCACCTATCAATCCGCGTGGCTAAAAACCCACTACCCCGCTGAATTCATAGCTGGTTTACTAACGCACGACCCGGGCATGTATCCGAAAAGGCTTTTATTGGCTGAGGCTAGAAGATTGGGAGTGGAGCTATTACCAATTGACGTGAATAGATCTACCGATGAGTATCGAGTGGAGAAAACCAGCAATTCAAAAGGCGTAAGGATGGCAATCGGAGAAATCGCTGGGATTAGCACCCCGGAGGTGAGCAGAATTGTCAAAAAAGCTCCGTTTAGAGACATTGCTGATTTCTACACAAGGGCCAGGCCCTCAAGAAAGACAATCATGCGATTGGCTGCTATTGGGGCACTGGATTCACTATCTGAAAATGCAACTCGTGGTGATGTTATTCAGAAGGTTAGAGAAATCACAACCAAACCCGCGCCAAAAATCCACCCCTCCCAGATAGAGCTGAATTTCATAATCGGTGAAGAACTTCCGCAAGGTAACCCAGAATTCAATAGAGATCAGCAGCTGGAGCAAGAGGTTGGGTTAACTGGAATGGATATATCCGGACACATACTTGATAAGTACCAGTCGATGCTTGAGGACTTAGGCGTATGCAGATCGGATGAACTAAGGACTCTTAGGGGAAACACCGAGGTTTTGATAGCCGGAGTCAGAGTTGCAACTCAAACGCCTCCGATGAGAAGTGGAAAAAGAGTTGTGTTTATAAGCCTGGACGATGGGACTGGATGTGCCGATGCTACATTTTTCGATGAGGCGCAGGCGAGGTGCTCTGATCTTTTGTTCAATAACCGTCTACTTCTGATTTCGGGAAAACTTCGAAGGACCGGCAAAAACGGAGTTTCAGTACTGGCTGAAAATGCTTGGGATTTAAATCAGCTATGGATTAAATGGGAAAGGGGCGAGCGCCTTGCCGGCTGACTCACCCCTGACCCGTTACGAGATTATTCTTGATTAAAAATTGCAAGCATTCTCAGGATCTCAATGTAGAGCCAGACCAAAGTTGCGGTCATTCCGAATGCGGCCCTCCATTCGAACTCCTC
>CAJXTQ010000061.1 GCA_913060985.1 uncultured Micrococcales bacterium
CGCAGTTTGACCAAGAATTAGCACTGAGTGATTTTTTGGATTTTGGAATCTATGTCGATGCAGACTCAAAAAACATCGAGAAGTGGTTTATCTCAAGATTTGAAAAACTGTGGAGGTCGGCGTTTACAGATCCCAAGAGTTATTTTCACGACCTCACGAAGAGTATGAATCAAGAGCAGGCAATCGACAGAGCTGTGAAAACCTGGAGAGAGATAAACCTTCCAAACCTAAAGGCAAACATTCTGCCGACTAGAAATCGAGCAACGGCTGTTTTGCAAAAAGGTGACAACCACCGAGTTGATTCGGTATTACTTCGTAAGGTCTAGAAGCTTAGGCGTTCCCGAACTTTATTCGCCAATCTTTCCGCCCAGCCCTGAGCCGTGCCAGCATCCGCGGCTTCAACCATCACCCTTACTAAGTTTTCAGTCCCGCTGGGTCGAAGCAATACTCTCCCAGTTTCAGCCATTTCGACCTCTGCTTCTCCAAGCAGAGCAACTAACTCGGGATCATCTGTTCTGGTCTTGTCCACCCCTTCGACGTTTATTAGAACTTGTGGGTAGCGAGTCATTTGTGCCGCCAGCTCACTAAGTTTTTTTCCACTGGCCTTCATTTGAGACATCAGTTGCAAGCCAGTGAGAATCCCGTCACCAGTAGTTGCATAGGCGCTAAAAATAATATGCCCGGACTGCTCGCCGCCAAGGGTAAAGCCCTCCTCGCGCATCTTTTCAAGCACATACCTGTCCCCGACTTTTGTTCTGAGGAGTTCTATGCCAGCCTCTTCCATGGCTTTAGTGAGTCCGAGATTCGACATCACTGTCGCAACCAGCGTGTTTTGAGCCAACTCCCCAGCTGACTTTGCAGCCAAGGCGAGGATGGTCATGATTTCATCGCCATCAACCAACTGTCCGTTTTCATCGACAGCCAGGCAGCGATCGGCATCTCCATCAAAAGCGATTCCAAGATCAGCACCAGACTCAACCACCTGTGCTTGCAAGGCGCCCAAATGGGTTGATCCATAGCCTTGATTTATATTGGTTCCATCTGGATCGGCTCCAATGACAATCACCTCGGCACCTGCATCTTTGACTGTCTGTGGGGCAACTCCGCTTGCGGCGCCGTGGGCGCAATCAAGCACCACCTTCAGTCCATCAAGTCTGTTTTTCATTGTGCCAAGCAGATGCACCTGATATCTATCCTCAGCATCGGCAAATCTCCTGATTCGGCCAATATCTATTCCAATGAATTCCTCAGACGATGAATTCATGGATTTTTCAATTTGGTCCTCCACCGAATCGGGGAGCTTATGACCACCTTTGGCGAAAAACTTGATCCCGTTGTCGGGTGCTGGATTGTGGCTTGCCGAGATCATTACGCCGAAATCAGCATTCAAATCAGCAGTTAGGTAAGCAGCTGCTGGGGTCGGCAGAATTCCAGCGTCGTAAACATCAACTCCGGCGGCAGCTAAACCGCCACTAACTGAACTGGAAATGAAGTCCGAACTGAGCCTGGGGTCGTGGGCGATAACGGCAACTGGCTTCCGGCCCTCACCCCTTGCCTGTTTTCCAAGGATGTCAGCTGCGGCAGAGGCTAGGGAAACACAAAACTCAGCGGTGATGTCTCGTCCAGCGAGACCACGAACGCCATCGGTTCCAAACAGCCTGGCCATAGCCCAGAGTCTAGAGGACTAACGCTTGGAGAACTGTGAAGCCTTGCGAGCCTTCTTAAGACCAGCCTTCTTGCGCTCCTTGATTCGGGCGTCACGAGAGAGGAATCCCGCCTTTTTCAGATCCTTGCGGTTGTTGTCTGCGTCAATCTCATTCAAAGCTCTTGCGATACCAAGGCGAAGAGCTCCCGCCTGTCCAGCAACGCCGCCACCAGAAATTCTTGCAACCACATCGTAAGCACCCTGCAGATCAAGGACTGTGAATGGGTCAGTGATTAGCTGCTGGTGAAGCTTGTTTGGGAAGTAGTCCTGAAGGTCACGACCGTTGACTGTGATTTTGCCAGTTCCTGGCATCAATCGAACTCGGGCGCTTGCCTCTTTGCGGCGACCAAGGCCGGCTCCATTTTGGGTTAGTGCTCCGCGTGAACGAACCTCAGGCTTCGCCTCAGTTTCGGTTGAATACTCGTTTTCGGTGGTTGTCTCGGCCAAGTTCTTTTCCTTACTGGGCAATCTGATCGATGTTATAGGTCTTTGGCTGCTGAGCCTCGTGAGGGTGCTCACTGCCGCGGTAAACCTTCAGCTTTGAAGCAATCTGGTCACCAAGCTTGTTCTTTGGAAGCATTCCCTTGACAGCTTTCTCCACTGCCTTCTCAGGGTTTTTCTCCATCAATTCGTCGTATGAAACCGACTTCAGTCCACCTGGGTAGCCACTGTGACGGTAAGCCTTTTTCTGAGTTAGCTTGTTACCGGTCAACACGGCCTTCTCGGCGTTGATGATAATTACAAAATCCCCGTTGTCCATGTGTGGAGCAAAGGTTGGCTTGTGCTTGCCGCGGAGCAGTGTGGCTGCATGGCTGGCCAATCGGCCCAATACCACGTCAGATGCGTCAATGACGTGCCACTGGTGAGAAAGCTCACTGGCCTTAGGTGAATATGTACGCACGCTAAATTCCTTTTGTTATCTAATGCGATTCACTCTGTGAATCAATGTTGGCAAACCCGCCAAACCCAAACGACAATACTAGCCTCTGAATAAGGCTTGGGTCAACCAAAAAACTAGTCCAAACTACGCATATTTCTGGCTTTCTCCGCCTGACTTGCCAACAGCTCATCTGCCGGATAATTAATGGCTTTCAGGCTTAGAC
Source organism: uncultured Micrococcales bacterium (assembly GCA_913060985.1). Lineage (GTDB taxonomy): Bacteria > Actinomycetota > Actinomycetes > Actinomycetales > Microbacteriaceae > CAJXVY01. The sequence goes on from CAJXTQ010000061.1 coordinate 2,809, forward strand.
CCTCTGGACCCACAACCTTGAACTTTCCAATGCGTTTTTTGCCATTCAAAATCTCAGATAATTCTTCCTTGGAAATCTTTTCCTCACCCACTGCTATCAGTGCGCCAACAATCGATCTGACTTGATTGTGACAAAAAGCGTCAGCTTCCAAATCAATGACTATCTCATTCTCCAAATTGCTAATTTCAAGCCTTTTCAATTCACGGATAGTGGTCGAACCAGGCCTGGGTTTGCAAAAAGCCGCAAAATCGTGAAGACCAATTAGGACCTCTGAGGCCTCTTTCATAGCTTGGGTATTCAATGGGTGTCTATGCCAAAGCTGATTGCGTCCAGATAAGGGGTTTTCGAATTCGGATTGATTGATTCGGTATTGATACTCACGACTTATTGCTGAGAATCTGGCATCAAACCCTGTGGCTGCCCGTTCGAAGCTATGAATTCTTATATCCCTAGGCAGAAGCGCATTTAGCTTCTTTGGTAGGCCGCTTTTTACCCTCTTAGCTTGTTCCTCACCAAGATCCAAGTGCACCACCTGAGCTAACGCGTGAACTCCGGCATCGGTTCTTCCGGCAACCCGTAGTCCATTTTGAATTTCATCAAAAATAACTTCTAAAGCTTTCTTTAGTTCACCCTCAACGGTTCTAAGACCCGGCTGAATTGCCCATCCGGAGAAATCCGTTCCGTCGTAGGCCAGATCAATCCGGAAACGAGTAAGCCCGCCAGGTGTGCTGGCGGGCTTAGTCATAATTTCCTACTTCTTGTCCTCTGAATCATCACCTTCGGCGACTGCTTCCTCAGCAACAGGCTCCTCCGCAGGAGCTTCCTCGGCAGGAGCTTCCTCGGCTGGAGCCTCTTCTGCAGCGGGCTCCTCGGCTGGAGCCTCTTCAGCCACAGCTTCGGTTGCTTCCTCCGCTGGGGCCTCAGGAGTCTGAGCTTCTGGCTGAGCCTCCTCAGCAGTCTCTTCAACTACCTCTGGCTCTTCAGTCACCTCTGCTGCAGTTGCCTTGACGGTGTTTTCAATCTTTTTCTTGTTGGTCTTAGGCTTTGGCTC
>CAJXTQ010000062.1 GCA_913060985.1 uncultured Micrococcales bacterium
ACGCATTGAGTCTCCGTCAGGGCTTCGCGTTAACCGATGGAAGTGGTCTGGATGGTAAGAAAGTTTTGATAATCGGGGACATAGTTCACAGCAGGGTGGCTAGATCAAACGTAGATCTTCTGAGCAAGCTTGGAGCCACGGTTGAATTAGCTGGGCCGGGCTCCTTTGCGCCAGGCTCAAAGTTTGCAAACCTGGATATGGCATTGGAGATCAATCCAGACGCGGTGATGATGCTCAGGGTGCAAAAGGAGAGGATGAATCAGCCACTGCTTCCCTCTGACAAGGAATATTCAAAACTTTGGGGGCTATCTGAATCAAGGGTAAAGAAGATCCCAGATGCCCTTATTTTGCATCCGGGGCCCATGAATCGGGGGTTGGAAATATCAAGCTATGCGGCCGAAAGTGAAAACAGCATGGTGCTAAAACAAGTGAAAAACGGCTTAGCCATTCGAATGGCGGTGCTTTCTAAGGTTTTGGGGGGTCGTCGTGAGACTGAGTAACTTGCAACTAGCGGATGGATCAAAAGTTGACCTGGTGATAAATAAAGGAATAATCACCTCAATTGAATCGGCAACTAATAGTGGCGACTATGACATGGGTGGTCTTGTTGCTTTACCAGGTTTTGTGGATTTACATACACATTTGAGGGAGCCCGGTTTCGAGGCAAGTGAGACTGTGCTCACAGGTTCCCGTGCAGCTGCGAGCGGAGGTTACACCGCTGTATTCGCTATGGCCAACACCCAACCAGTTGCCGACAATGCTGGTGTTGTTACACAGGTTTATGAGCTTGGAAGAAAAGCTGGACTTGTCGAGGTCAGGCCTGTTGGTGCAATCACAAAAAATCTTGAAGGTCAAGAACTTGCCCACCTGGGTGGAATGGCTGGCTCCAAGGCCAAAGTCAATCTCTTCAGTGATGATGGTCATTGTGTCTCCGATGCGGCGTTGATGAAAACCGCTATGGAATATTTGAAGCCTCTTGGGGGGACCATAGCTCAACACGCTCAAGAACCCAGCCTCACTAGGGGCTCTCAGGTAAATGAGGGCGAGATATCGAGGATTACCGGACTGAAGGGATGGCCATCCAGTGCGGAGGAGTCGATTATCCTAAGGGATATTCTGCTTAGTGGTCAAACTGGTTGCCCCCTTCATATTTGTCACGTAACCAGTCAATTGGGTGTCGAGCTTATCCGCTGGGGTAAACAGCGCGGCTTCCCGGTCACAGCGGAGGTAACTCCTCATCACCTAATGCTGACCGAATTGAGCGCTCAGAACTACGACACGAGGTACAAGGTGAACCCGCCACTTAGAACCCGTGAAGACTCCGAAGCTCTGATTGAGGGATTGGTTGATGGAACGCTGGATGTCATCGGAACTGATCATGCTCCACATGCATCTGATTTGAAAGACCAAGAGTGGGAGTCGGCTGCTTTTGGCATGACCGGTCTAGAGCAGGCTTATCAGGTAGCTCATAAAGTGCTTATCAGCTCGGGAAGAAGTGATTGGAAGCGACTGCAAGAAGTGCTTAGCTCGAAGCCAGCTCAGATCGGAGGATTGGACAATCATGGTTCTATTGAAATCGGGAAGCAGGCGAATCTAGCGATAGTGAATCCTGAAAAGACTTCTTTGATTGAAGGAAACAGATACTCCAAGTCGTCTAATAATCCATATGTGGGAATGCAATTTGACAGTGAGGTAGTGCACACCATTTTTGGGGGCAATTTCACTTACAAAAACAACGAGGTGGTTAAATGACGCGCGAGCTGATTGGTTTCATGATGGTTAGCTTGGTCCTAGTAATTGCGGTATTGGTAGGAGTCAGTTATCGGCGGAAGCGAATTGCTGAGTCGGCAAGTTTCAATCCGCTTCCCAAGCCCAGGAAATGCGACGGGGTTGAAGCATTTTATGTTTCAACAGTTTTTGCAGAGAATCCTCTTCGTAGGCTTCTAGCCCATGGATTAGGACCTCGAGGAAAGGCATCCGTAGCAGTCACTGCAGATGGAATATCCATTTGCCGCAAGGGAGAGCAAGGCTTCCTAATAGCAAAACAGGTCGTTCAGCGGGTCGGTAAATCAACTGCAACTATTGATCGTGCGGTGGAACCCGGTGGACTTTCCAGCATCTACTGGAGTCACGATGGGGCAGACTTGATAACCAACCTTCGTTTCTCGGGGAAGTCAGACAGAGAGAGTTTTGAAAAAGAGGTCGCAATTTGAAAGCATTTCTAGTCCTGGAAAACGGGTCATTTTTTGAAGGATACATGTTTGGTGCTAACGCCGAGACCCTGGGTGAGGTTGTTTTCGCAACTGGGATGACCGGCTATCAGGAGACCCTCACTGATCCAAGTTATGCTGGGCAAATTGTTGTTCAAACCGCGCCACACATTGGCAACACTGGAATGAATGATGAGGATATGGAATCCAGGAAGAACTGGGTTGCTGGTTATGTTGTTCGTGAGTACACGCCCATTCCAAGTAATTTTCGATCCACACGTACTCTTGCCGAGGAGCTAATCAAAGACGGGATAGTTGCCATTGAGGGTGTGGATACAAGAGCGCTGACAATTGCCATAAGAGACGCAGGGGCTATGCGCGGGGGTATTTTTCCAGCCGACGGCTTAGATGAGCCATCTAAGGAAATGCTTGATAAGGTTTCCAACAGTTTGCAGATGAAGGGTCTTTCACTATCTGACCAAGTGACTACGGAAAGTAGTTACACTCTTCCTGCCATGGGGGAGTCTTTTGCTCGTGTGGCAGTGCTGGACCTTGGGGTTAAAAAGGCGACTTTGGACAACCTTAGGCAACGCGGTCTGGAGCTTGTGGTTATGCCCAGTAGCTCAACTGCTGGGGAGATAAGAGCCGAGAATGTTGATGCACTTTTCTACTCCAATGGGCCGGGGGACCCCGAGGCCAGCCAGGACCAGGTGGAGGCGCTTCAGACGCTTTTGAAAGAAGGCTTGCCGTTTTTCGGAATTTGTTTCGGTAACCAATTGCTGGGACGTGCTTTGGGTTTTGAAACCTATAAGCTCCAATTCGGTCACAGAGGTATAAACCAACCGGTTTTTAATTCCGAATCAGGGAGGGTTGAGGTCACAGCTCACAATCACGGGTTCGCCGTGAAGTTGGACCAGGATAAGGCAGCCTCGCCAGCCGGTTTTGGAAATGTTGAAGTCAGGCATCGAAGCCTGAATGATGGCGTCGTAGAGGGTCTCAAGTGTTTAGACATTGACGCCTTCAGCGTTCAATATCATCCGGAGGCTGCGGCTGGACCGCACGACAGCCATTACCTATTTGACGAATTCATTGAAATGATCAGGAGCAACCTTGCCAAAAAGAAGTGATATCAACTCGGTTCTAGTTATCGGCTCCGGGCCTATCGTCATTGGCCAAGCCGCTGAGTTTGATTACTCTGGAACTCAAGCCTGCCGAGTTCTGCGGGAAGAGGGCATCCGAGTCATTCTCATCAACTCGAACCCAGCAACAATCATGACCGACCCTGGGTTTGCTGATGCAACATATGTTGAGCCGATCACTCCGGAGGTAATTGAGCGTATCGTTCAAATAGAAAAACCAGATGCAATCCTGCCCACGCTGGGTGGACAAACTGCATTAAATGCCGCCATGGAGCTTCACGATCGTGGCCTTTTGGAGAAATACAACGTAGAGCTGATTGGCGCGAACGTGGATGCAATCAGAGCGGGTGAGGACAGGCAAACGTTCAAAGATCTTGTTGTCAAACTTGGGGGAGAGGTTGCACGCAGTGCCATTGCGCACACAATGGATGAGGCATTGGATACTGCAGCTGATTTCGGCTATCCGCTAGTTG
>CAJXTQ010000063.1 GCA_913060985.1 uncultured Micrococcales bacterium
CCGCCGATGTCTCTCAGTCTCAGCTGACGAACCAACTCTTCTGCGGCCTCAAGGTTGTTTTTGGTAACAGTTTCCTCTAGATTTCCGCCACTACCAATGAATTTTCCGGTGTTCACGTCAACAACCGTCATTGCCTCAGTTCGGTCAATCACCAAAGAGCCACCGCTGGGCAGGTAAACCTTTCGCTCCAGCGCTTTATGGATCTGATCGCCAATTCTAAAGTGGTCAAAGATATCCTCTTTGTCTTTGTGAACTGAAAGTCTCTCTTTTAACTCAGGTGCAACGCTGTCTAGATATTCGACAATCGAGTCATGGGTTTTATCCCCCTGCACAATCATCGACTGAAAGTCCTCATTGAATACATCGCGAATGATTTTTATCAGCTGATCGGATTCTGTATGCAGCAGTGACGGGGCTTTCCCCTTCTCGCTTTTTTTGCCAATTGCTTGCCATTGTTCAGTAAGCCTTTTCACATCCAGAGCAAGCTGCTCTTCGGTTGCACCTTCTGCTGCAGTTCTGACAATCACTCCAGCATCGGCTGGAAGCAGTTCTTTCAGTATTGCCTTCAGACGCTGACGCTCCTTGTCAGGAAGTTTTCGGCTTATCCCATTCATATTTCCACCTGGAACGTAGACAAGATAACGTCCGGGAAGGCTTATTTGACTGGTCAGCCTGGCGCCTTTTTGCCCAACGGGGTCCTTAGTAACCTGAACCAAAACCTTGTCACCAGTTTTCAGGGCCAACTCAATTTTTCTGGGCTGGTTACCCGTCTCAGCTGCATCCCAGTCAACCTCGCCTGAATACAAAACAGCATTGCGGCCTTTGCCAATGTCGACAAAAGCGGCCTCCATGCTCGGGAGCACGTTTTGCACCTTGCCCAGGTAAATGTTTCCAATTAGCGAGGCGGACTGAGATTGAGCGACGTAGTGCTCAACGAGAATTCCATCTTCAAGCACGCCGATTTGAACACGATTATCCGCTTCACGAACAATCATTTTTCTATCTACCGATTCACGTCTTGCTAAAAACTCACTCTCTGAAATTGAGCTTCTTCGGCGAGTTTCGGTTCTTGGCTCCCGACGCCTTTGGCGCTTGGCCTCAACTCTGGTCGAATCATCGGGCTTTTGTTCTGATTGCTTTTGATCAGTGCTTTTTGTTCTCTTCCGCTTCCTAGGTTCAGCTTCATCCTGCTTGGGCGGGCGTACTTTTTCTTGTTTTAGCTTTCCGCTTCTGCTGTCTACCTCTGGTGTTGGCAAATCTGGCGCTTGAAATAAAAGCGGCGCTGCTGGTGGCTGAACAGCTTTTGGCTCAGCCTCGGTTTTTTTCCTAGGCACTTTGGCTCCTGTGCCGATTCGTCCACAGCCTGTCTCGGCGTCAAATCTCAACTCTTGCGCGTCCTCGCGCTAATTACGGTGGCCCTTCATCTGGCTAAACATTCCGCAAAAATCTTCGGTGCAACTGTGGCTACACCTAGCCTTAGCTTATCAACAACCTTCAAGAAATGAGATACTTACTCGGTGAGCAATCTGATTGAGACAAAAACACTAAAGCCAGGAGTTGTTTACTCGCTGGCTTCGATTCTGTTTGGGATTGTTGGATGGATTGCATCCCTTGCTCTGACTATTGAACGCATACGCGTTGCCGAAAATCCGGAAGTAACTCTTGGCTGTGACGTCTCTCCATTTATTTCCTGCAAATCAGTCATGCTCACTGAGCAAGCTTCACTTTTTGGTTTTCCCAATCCACTTATTGGCTTGGCAAGCTTTTTTGCACCAATTCTTATTGGCTTCGCAATTCTTGCCGGGGCTGAATTCAAAAACTGGTTTTGGAATGCATATCTGGTTGGAAATGTCCTTGGATTCGCCTTCGTTTTGTGGCTTTTCAGCCAAAGCGTTTTCGTGATTGGGTCTCTTTGCCCATATTGCATGGTTGCCTGGATTGCAATGATCCCCCTGTTGTGGATGAACCTAGGTCTGGTGGCAGCAAAGGGAGCTCTCGGCGAAAAGGCAGTCGGCATCGGAAACGCTATCTATGAATGGAACTGGGTGGCAACTGTTGCCACCTATGTCGGCATCTCGCTGGTTATTTTGGTTGTCTATTGGGACTTGTGGCCTAGCCTTTTCTAGCCGAACCAAAGATTGAGCTCACGCTCAGCTGATTCTTCCGAATCTGAACCGTGGACCAAGTTTTGTTGGACGTTCAAGCCCCAGTCTCTCGCCAAATCTCCGCGTATTGTTCCCGCTGCAGCTGTGGTTGGATCAGTGGTCCCAGCAATTGATCTAAACCCCTCTATGACCCTGTTGCCGCCTAGCTTGCAAGCAAGAGTTGGTCCCGAGAGCATAAATTCAATCAGTGGTTCGAAGAAAGGCTTTCCCTGATGCTCGGCGTAATGCTCTTCGAGCAAGCTTCTTGATGGCTGAAATAGCTTCAAATCCTCAATTACATAACCTTTGGCCTCGCAGCGCCGAAGAATTTCCCCAATCAGATTGCGTTTCACCCCATCAGGCTTGATTAGAACAAGTGTTGACTGCATTATTCGTTTTCTCCGCTTTCCATCTGTTTGAAGTAGTTTTCTCTCGCCTTGTCGACAGTTCTTCCAGCAATCATCATCCAAATCCAAAGACCTGCGAAGATCGCACCGACAAAGAACATGCCCCAAATCCAAAAACCGCTAACAATTAGCAAGACCTGCAACAGGGAACCAAAAATATAACCACCGGGTTTCCCAAGAATCGCCGGCGTGAGCATCATTACCAAAGAAATTGTTATCCCAATGCCCCATACCCACTCGGCGGGACCAAGTTCGAGTCCGAATGCAACTAGGGTTGCAAAAAACACCACAAAAGCCTCGAAAACCAGCAGTATGCTGCCCAGAGTCCTCTGAGTAGACCTAGTCTTCTTCAATCTCAGCCTCCATGCGCTCTTTCTGCAGAATCTCACCAAGAAGCACAACACTTCCAGTGACAACAACCGGTAAACCCTTCTCCAAGGCTATATCCGTTGCATACTCCAGCGCCAATCCACTTCCCTCGACCACCTCGGTATCAAACCCCATTGCAGAAGCGACTTGTTCAAGAGTTTTGCTATCTGTCGCTCGTTCTGAATCTGCTTGGGTGATGACCAAAAGAGAAACAAGGGGCTTCAGGATTTCAAGCATTTTTGGGTAATCCTTATCCGCCATCGTCCCCATTACCAGAACGCATTGATCAATTCCAAAATATCCCCGCATGGCATCAGCAAGTGATTTTGCTCCGGCTGGATTATGTGCGGCATCCAAAATCGTTAGAGGCTCTTTTCTAAAAACCTGAAGTCTGCCCGGACTGGTTGCATCCGCCAATGCTGCATGCAAAATTGGCTCTCCTAATGGCTTTTCTCCTCCCCCAAGAAATGCCTCACAGGCAGCTATTGCCAACATTGCATTGCTCAACTGATGTTCTCCAGAGAGTGGTAGGAATAAATTCTGATATCCAACCAAGGGTGTCTGGCAAGAGAAGCGATATCCACCGTTTTCAGGCTTTGAGGTATTCAACTTGAACTCTTGATCCTCAAAAGAAATTTTTTGGCCCTCCGCTAGCTTGTTGCGGAGTTGAAATTCAGCTTCGGCAGCTTGTTTTTGTGAAACCACAATCGAATCGGGTTTGATTATGCCGGCTTTAGTTTGGGCAACTTCACTGA
>CAJXTQ010000064.1 GCA_913060985.1 uncultured Micrococcales bacterium
ACCACGTCGATTGGCTGTGGGAGTTTCATAATCGGGTAGCCGATAAGTTGCCCGGGCCCGTGCCAAGTTATTTTCCCTCCGCGATTTGTCTCGACCACTGGTGTTCCATCGAAGGGTAGTTCATGCTCTTCGCTTCGCTTGCCCGCAGTATAAACCGCAGAGTGTTCAAGCAGAATCACGGTGTCTTCTCTTGAGCCTGATGCAACCTCGGCATGAATAGAATTTTGAAGCTTGAGCCCGTCGTGGTAGTCGATCAAGCCTTGATCCAGAAGGTTTAGAAATTCAGGCATGAAAGAATTCCTGCTTGTTTCTCACATCTGAAACCCAATTCCAGATTTTCATTCGGCTTACCTTCTATCCTGCCTGCATGAAACTTCATTTCTACAAATCCGGTCTCTGTCTTCAAATTAGCGATAGGTTCTATCCGATTTATCCAGCCTGGACAACCTTTGCAAACCTTGCAAGTTTGAATCCAAAAATGAATTCGAGGGGAAGGATCTATTTCAAAAAGTTGCCAAAAATTGACAATTTTCCGAAGCAGAGTTACAACCCCGCCGAGGGATGGTTAGATACCTAGCTGAGCCTCGAAAGCACCCGCTTCCAATCTTTGCTTGACCGCTGTTAGATACCTTGCGGCATCGGCACCGTCAATGTTTCTGTGATCGTAGCTGAGTGCAAGATAAACCATGCTCCTGATGGCGATTACGTCGGAACCATCAGCATTCTGCATAACTACCGGACGTTTGGTGACAATACCTGTTCCCAAAATCGCACTCTGCGGCAGGAACACCACAGGCGTATCAAATAGCGCACCGCGAGACCCGGTATTGGTCAGAGTGAACGTTCCTCCAGAGAGTTCGTCAGGAGTTAGCTGGTTGTTTCTTGTCCGTTCGGCCAAGTTTGAAATTTGCTTTGCTGTTTCGGCAATTGTCAACTCAGCAGCATTGCGAATTACCGGTGTTAGCAATCCTCGGTCAGTGTCAACTGCAAACGAAATGTTTTCAGTTGGGTGATAAACAATTGACTCACCATCGATGGTTGAGTTTATTTTCGGATGTGCCTTCAACGCTTCAGCTGCCGCAAGGTTGAAAAATGGCATAAACGAAAGCTTTACGCCGGTCTTTGCAATGAAATCAGACTGAATTCGCTTTCTCAGCTCAGCAATCTTTGTTACATCAACTTCAACTACGCTGGTCAACTGAGCAGAGGACTGCATTGATTCCACTGCCTTCGAGGCCAGCACCTTTCTAAGTCTTGACATCTGCTCGGTGGTTCCGCGTAGAGGGCTGACTTCAACTACTGGGCTGGAGGCTGCAGTACTCGAGACTGCAGGGCTTGGAGCTACACCAGTTGTGTTTGTGGAGCTGGAAATTACTGCCTCAACATCTTCTTTGCGAATTCTTCCGCCAATTCCAGATCCCTGGACTTTGGATAGGTCCACTCCGTTATCTTTGGCAAGTTTTCTGACAATTGGAGTTATGTATGAAGGATCACTTTCGGTCTCAACTGCCGCGGGAGCAGCTGCCGGCTGAGCAACAGGAGCTGCCGGCGCCGGGGGAGCAGGAGGTGAAACTGGTTCTGCAACGGGCGGAGCGGGCTCGGCTACAGGCTCCGGCGCTGGCTCTGGTGTTTGCTCGGCGACTGGAGCGGCTGGTTCCGGAGTTTTGACAGCAGGAGCCGGGGTGGGCTCAGTTTCAGCAGGAGCTGGTGTTGCGGGGGCAGAATCCGTTGGTGCACCCTCACCGATGATGGCTAATACGGCTCCCACCTCTACCGTCTCGTCTTCTTGAGCTCTAATCTCTTGCAAGACCCCAGCAACTGGTGAGGGTATCTCTGTGTCGACTTTGTCAGTACTGACCTCTACCAGTGGCTCATCAACAGCAACGGTGTCACCTACATTTTTCAGCCACCGGGTAATTGTTCCCTCGGTGACGGACTCTCCAAGTGCGGGCAGTTGAACTTCGCTCATCTCTATCTCCTAAGCGTGGGCGTGAAGGGGCTTGCCGGCAAGGGCCAGATGAGCCTCACCGAGTGATTCATTCATAGTTGGGTGGGCGTGGACCAGTGGTGCGACGTCCTCCGGGTGTGCTTCCCAGTTGACTATCAACTGTGCTTCACCAATCTGTTCTCCGGCTCTTGAGCCAATCATGTGGAATCCAACTACGGGGCCATTGACCTGACGGATTAGTTTGATGACGCCGCTGGTGCCAAGAATTTGGCTCTTACCATTACCGGCCAGGTTGTATTCATAGGTGGAAATTGATTCGGCACCGAATTTCTCCTTGGCCTGTTCCTCAGTTAGTCCAACCGAACCAATTTCTGGTTCACAGTAAGTAACTCGTGGAATACCCATTTCGTCAACAACTTGAGGCTTCAGCCCAGCAATCTCCTCAGCAACGAAGATTCCCTGCTGGAACCCTCTGTGAGCAAGCTGCAGACCGGGGACAATGTCACCAACTGCGTAAACACCATCAAGATTGGTCATCAACCGTTCGTTGGTCAAAACCCATCCGCGGTCCATGTTCACACCCTGCTCTTCATAGCCGAATCCGGTTGCGTTGGGGGCACGTCCAACAGCCACCAGCATGATGTCCGCTTGAATACTCTCGCCACTTTCCAGGGCGATGTCAACGCCACTGTCTGATTGGGTAACGCCCGCGAATCTCGCACCGAGCTTTAGTTCAATTCCGCGCTTTTTGTAGGCCTTTTCCAACTGCTTACTCATCGAGGGGTCTTCATTTGGAACCAGTCGATCGAGGCCTTCGATGATCACAACTTCACTTCCGAAGCTGCGCCAAACACTTGCAAACTCGACCCCGATTACGCCTCCGCCCAAAACGGCAACTTTGTTAGGAATCCAGTCCATTTGAAGCGCCTGATCACTTGTGATTACCCTCCCGCCTATTTCAAGACCGGGTAAAGACTTAGAGACAGAACCAGTGGCCAAAACCACATTTTTGCCTGTGTAAACATCCCCGCCGACAGTTACAGATTTAGGTCCTGTGAGACGACCCTCGCCCTCAACCATCGTCACCTTTTTGGCCTTGATTAGACCACTGAGGCCTTTGTACAGCCGATCAACGATGGAATCCCTGTATGTGTTTACGGCCGTCATGTCGATACCTTGGAATTCAGCGTGCACTCCAAAGTTTTCGCTCTCACGGGTTACATCAGCCACCTCAGCCGCGTGCAAAAGGGCTTTCGTTGGGATGCATCCTCGGTGCAAACAGGTGCCACCTAGCTTGTCTTTTTCAACTAGGGCTACATTCATGCCCAGTTGAGCAGCTCTGAGTGCAGCGGAGTATCCTCCAGATCCGCCGCCAAGGATTACAAGGTCAAAATTGTGTTCTGCCAAAATTACTCCAGATTGAGTTGAACTGTTTTGCCTCCAGCTTACTCCTGATTATCAATATCCATAATTAGCTGAACCAAAGTCCTAGCCATGACCCCACTTGCACCCTTTGGGTTGTGGTCGTAGGCACTTGAAGTGTTTGCTGCGCCTGCGATGTCAAGGTGCACCCAAGGGATTTTTTCTCCGTTTTTCTCGCCCACGAAGTGTGCCAGGAATTGGCCAGCAATCAACATGCCGCCGGCTCGGTTGCCAATTTTCACATTCATCAGGTC
>CAJXTQ010000065.1 GCA_913060985.1 uncultured Micrococcales bacterium
AGCGGGAATGGTGCCAAATGAGATTTCTAGCTGCTGCGCTGGTATTTCTGATTTCGACTGCGAGCTTGCTTTATGGAGTAGCTATGCAGACCATTTGGGCACCCGAAACAGAGGTGCAGCATTCCATAAGTTTTGACTCAAGTTCGAAATATGCGCTTATCGAGCCAGAACTGATCGGCGCCTACGCGGACAGCGTTGATATAAGAATCATCGGTGAAGAAAAAACCAAGCTGATCAGCGGGCGAGAGAGTGATCTTCGGGCATGGCTAGAGGGAACTGATTGGGTCTTGCCTTCTCTGCTTGTAAACCAGAATCAGGGCATTTCAAACCTCTACAGGAGAAATTTTACGGGCGATAACCCACCTAACAGCATCACAGGCTTCGATGTTTTCATTTCTGAACAGGAAGGTGCTGAGCTACTTGAGCAAACCTTGCCCTATCAGCCTGGAATTGCTTACGTGATTGCTTCAGATGGGGTGAATCCGGTTCCTGCAACTCTCCGAATGACTTGGCAGGTCGAGCCACCCCCAATTCAGAGCGCCCCTTACTTCCTGGCCAGCACGGTCGGATATCTGGCAAGTCTTTTCTTGCTTATTTCTGCAATCCGAAACCAAAACTTCAAACCTCGTAGGTCGGGTCCTCGATTGCCCAAACCGCCATCCGCAAAAAAGGCTACCCGCAGCAGTTTTCTCAATCCCGCTCCTAAGAAAAAGGGTCGTCGAGCAAAGTTTGTATCAATTGGGTTGAGTTCTATCCTGTTGGCAGGCTGCGCCCCCGTTTATCCAGATCCAGCCCTAAGCCCATCACCACCAGAGCAGGTGGCCGTTCCGAGTTTGAACCAGCAGCAATTTGAAAAGATTTTGAATGAAATAACCACTGCCACCAACGATGGTGACCAGGCTGCCAATCGGGAGGTGTTGGACAGCCGTTTGGCGGGCCCTAGCTTGACCTTCCGTAGCTCGTTTTACACACTCATGAATAGATCGGAGGAAATCCAGCCCCCGAAACCTATTAGCAACCAACTGCAGCTTGCACTTCCAACGAAGACTGAAAGCTGGCCAAGGGTCGCAATGATGGTCGTTGGTGAGGGGAGTGCTGAATCACCTTTGCAGGCTTTGTTTATAAGACAAGAATCGGTAAGAGAGAATTACCAGCTGTGGTACAACATCGAACTTCTGCCCAATATTGAGTTTCCTGAGGTCCCCGCAATGGAGACTGGGTCGGTGCCGATTGTTCCCGACAGTGGATTTTTGAATTTCAGAGTCAGCGGGTTGGTTCCGGCAATTGGAAACCTTATTGATTACGGACTAGATGCCGTCGCGGTTGAAATCATTGATCCAAACAATCAATACATTGCCCAGGCCAGCGATAACCTTTTGGCCCTGCGCAACTCACTTGAAAACGCAAACGTTGAAACCGATCATTCACTTGGGGATGAAAACATCATGCAATTAGCAACCACTGATGCCGGTGCGTTGGTTGCATTTTTTATGATTGACGAGACAAGAATTTCACCCACTGACATCGCTGAGGCAATTGCTGTAGATCCAGGGCCAGAACAGGTCTTGCTGGGAAGTGAGGCGAGTGCGACGGGTATTGAGACTAGGTATGGAACTATGCTGCTAGCGCATATCCCGGCCGCCGAATCCGAGCGAAGAGTTAGGATTTTGGGTGCATCACAGGTTTTGCTAAGCGTGACCAGATTGGAAGGCGATGAGTAATCTCTACGGCGGTCAGGACCTATCTGGCCTTGGCAAGGGGGATAAGACCTACCCTCCGTTCGCTATTGCGGATGAGTCCAAGCTCCGAGAATACATAGAACTTTCAAACCAGGTTCCAATCCTGGTTGTGTTTGGATCAGGCCAAGACGCGGCTCAAATTCAGCAAAAGCTGAAGGTATTTATTGAGGAGGCTGCGGGAAGATTATTGGGACTTGAGATCGATATCCAAAGCCAACCCCAACTGGCCCAAGCCTTCGGTGTCGGCCAGACTCCAACCGTTATGGCCCTTCTCGGTGGTCAACCTGCACCGCTATTCCAGGGAGACCAACCCGAGCAGCAAATTTCTGGTGTGATCAATCAGCTTTTGCAAGCAGCGGTTCAGAACGGGATTTCGGGGTCTGTCAATTTGGGCGAGGAGCAGAAACCAGATCTAGCTGGGCTTATCGCCAACCTGATATCCCAAGGGCAGATTGAACTAGCCGAGCAGGAACTTGATAAGGCCCTCAAGCAAGAGCCAAACGACGAACAGCTAATCTCCATGAAACGGCAGATTGAGCTTATGAAGCGAATGGGTGATGTGGATTTGAACGAGGCGTTGCAAATTGAAAGCGACGACCCAGATCAGTTACGAAAGAAATCGGATGCTCTGTTGGTTCACGGAGATGCCCAAAAAGCGCTGGATAACCTGCTTGATAAATTCATGCTGGCAACCGATGAGGATAAAGACAAGTTGAGAGCACACCTGCTGGAGCTTTTTGAGCTGATTGGAAATAGCGACCCCTTTGTTTTGAAGGCAAGAGCTCGGCTGGCATCTATGCTGTTTTAGGGTTGAAGACATGAAAGTTTTCTTAGACCACGCATCTACGACACCTCTTCGAAAGGTTGCCAAAGAGGCAATGATGTCGGGTCTGGAAACTGCCGCTAACCCCTCGTCAGTTCATTCAATGGGTCAACACACCAGGAACCTCTTGGAAGACGCCCGAGATTCAATCGCAAAATCTCTCGACTGCAATCGCAGTGAGGTGATTTTCAATTCAGGTGGAACCGAAAGTGACAATCAAGCAATCAAAGGGTTGTATTGGGAGCGAAATAAAACTGCGGATAGAAAACTGATTATCTCTGCCAGAACCGAACACCATGCCGTTTTGGACACCATTGAGTGGCTTGAAAAGCACGAGGGTGCAGAGCCAGTATGGATAGACGTCAACCAATTGGGGCAGATCGATTTCAATCAACTCCGAACAGTTATAGCCGCCCGTCATGAGGAAATAGCGCTAATTAGCCTGATGTGGGCGAATAATGAAACCGGTGTGATTACTGACATTCCGAGCGTCTGCGCCATTGCAAGTGAATACTCAATTCCGGTGCACTCAGACGCTATTGCTGCCTGTGGCCATATGCCAATTAGTTTCAGGGAATCTGGGCTTGCGGCAATGACCGTCAGCGGCCATAAACTTGGCGCACCAATCGGTGTCGCAGTGCTGATTGTTGGCAGATCAATCAAGCTGGAATCCCTTGTTCACGGAGGTGGTCAGGAGCGGGCAATGCGCTCGGGAACCATGAACTATCCACTCGCTATGGCCATGGCCGCGGCATTGGAAGAGGCAACCGAGGAGCTTGATTGGCGGGAGGCCGAACTTGGCAATCTTCGGGACTATCTTGAGTCTGAGGTCGAGAGATTAATCCCTGAAGTTGAGATCACCGTAAAGGGGACCAACAGATTGCCTGACAATTCACACATGATTTTCCCCGGTTGTCAGGGGGATTCACTACTTTTCCTTCTGGATATCGCGGGAGTCGAGGTGAGTACTGGAAGTGCTTGCCAAGCTGGAGTAATTGGTCCAAGCCATGTTTTGTTGGCTATGG
>CAJXTQ010000066.1 GCA_913060985.1 uncultured Micrococcales bacterium
ACTGGATGACCTCGCCAACAGACTCGAATAGTTTTACAACACTGTCTATGTGCTGTTGGTCGCAGTGCTTTCCAGCTGCAATACCGCTAACGCCCATGCCAATCATTGAAGGAGTATTTGGCATAACTCTAAAAACCGGCTTGCCCGGAAGCTTTTCCTGCATGGCATCGATAGTGATGCCGCCAGCCACAGAGACAATGATTGTTCCAGAACCTAGGGAGTCCAAAATCTCATCGATGGTTTCTAAGATTTGGTAGGGCTTGACGCCCAAAACCACCATCTTTGAATCCCTAACCGCCTTGATGTTGGCATGCGGATCGGTTTCAAGATTGAAACTGTTTATGCCCAGCTCTTTGGCTAACTCCACTGAAGTTGCCCTGGAGCGATTGGTGGCGGTTATCTCCGATGGCTCATAACCGCTATTGATGGCCCCGCGAATAATCGCTGAGCCCATTGAACCTGCGCCGATAAAGGTAATCATCAGTAGAGCAAGAACTGGGGGTCGGAATCACTTGGCTCAACGGCGTCCTCTTCACTGAAAACTCCGTTGACCTCAACACTTAGAAAATAACTCGCGCCACCTGTGATCACATCGCGCTGACCGGCACCACAGCCAGTATCAGAGCTTCGTACTTTTTCCCATGGCATAGGTGGGCTTGCTAAAGTCGCTCCCGCCTCCAAAATACCTATCTCATTCACATCGGCACTTCGGTCACAATCCCTACTGGTCCAGATCAACTCACTACCGCTGGTGATTTCAAAGAAAGTAACAGCGCTTCCGACGTTGAATTTGCAGTCAACCCCTGAGTTATTGGTGATTGTGTACCACATGTGTGGAAGCTCGGTTGGGTTGAAATCAAAATCAACCTCACCGTTTGCATCACCAATTTCGGCCGTGACTTTCACTGTTCCTGGAAGGCAGTCTGTTATCTCAACCTCGGCTGGATCCGCCTCCTGCTCGGGCTCCGCTGATGCCTCAGTGGCTTGCTGGTCTGATTCAGTAGCGGAGAATAAGGCGTTTACCCCAAAGCCCAAAAGACCAACGATTGCAATAAGTGCGACCAAAACAACTGCTCTTCTTATCCAGAAAACTGATGTAGGGGTTTCACTCATAGGTTTTAATCTAGTTAGAGAACTCTCAACATTCGGGTGTTTCCAAGCGTGTTCTGCTTAACTCTTGCCAGGTCCAAAAACTCAGCGACACCCTCATCATGAGACCGGACCATCTCCGCATACACATCTGGCTCAATTGGAGTGTCGGTTATCACTTCAAATTTGTGCTTGGCAAAAAACTCAACTTCAAAAGTCAGGCAGAAAACCCGATCTACTCCCAATGACTCAGCCCTTTGAATCAGCTCTGACAAAATACTCGAGCCAACACCCTGGCCAGAAAACTCCGGCGAGACAACCAGGGTTCTCACCTCAGCCAAGTCTTCCCACATCACGTGCAGTGCACCACAGCCAATTAGCTTCTCGCCCTGATAGCAGACCAAAAACTCCTGGACAGATTCGTATAGCTCGACCATCTCCTTGCCAAGCAGCACTCGCTGATCAACCAAGGGTTGGCAGAGGTCGCGAATGTTACCGATGTCGGCTGTCGTGGCTGGCCTGATTTCAAACTGCATCGCTACATTATCCACCAAGGTCGACTAAGACTTCATTCCTTCTCAAAAATGGAGCTTTGAAAGGCCCATCGTAGCGAGCATAAATAGCGCCATCACTGAGCTTTTCTGGAACCAAAGATCTCAGCTTCTGCTCCTGGGCTTGAAACTTTTGCTCACTTACACTCCCTGAAAAACCAATCACCGCCCGGGTAATGGGCTCAACTCCAACAATTTTCAGATCAGGAGATAGCGGCATCGGCGGAAACTCGCTATCGGCAGGCATTACAAAGCTAAGCCAATAACCGCTTCCCTGCTTTTGTTGCAAAACAGGGGCGGTCATTGGAATTCGCTGGTTTTCCTGGTTTGCACCAGAGATATATCCAAACAGCTGACCGAAGCCACTGTTTCCGCTGGATCGCATGTCGCCATCCACCCAAACGCTCACTAGGAAATGAGCTGGGTAGGAGCGAATCTCATAGCCAGACCTTTTATCGATTACTCGATAGGACTGGATTTCAGTCATGACTGAACTGGTTGCTCATCCCGAGAGTTGACGGTGAAAACAAACTCGTCATTCACGAAATCAACCAAGATGTCGCTTGAGTAGCTGATCTCGCCATTCAGAATTCGCTCTGAAATTTGATCTTCAATCTCTCGCTGAACAACCCTGCGCAAAGGCCTTGCACCAAGCGCTGGCTCGTAGCCCATGTCGATTAGCTTTTCTTTGGCTGTGGTTGTAAGAGTCAGCTTCAGATCTCTGTCATCTAGACGCTCATCCAGACGCTTCACAAACATATCGATGATTGAAATTAGCTCATCACGAGTGAGCTGTGGGAAGACAATCACTTCATCAACACGGTTTAGGAACTCTGGGCGGAAGTTCTGCTTCAGCTCCTCGTTCACCCTTGCCTTCATCTGCTGGTAATCATTCTGGATATCGCCCTCCAGGGTGAATCCGAGTGCTCCACGGGTGATCTCACGAGATCCAAGGTTGGTGGTCATGATGATGATGGTGTTTTTGAAATCAACAACCCTTCCCTGACCGTCAGTCAGCCTTCCCTCTTCCAAGATCTGCAGAAGGCTGTTGAAGATGTCTGGGTGAGCCTTTTCAATCTCATCAAACAAAACAACACTGAATGGTCGGCGGCGAACCTTCTCGGTTAGCTGACCACCCTCGTCGTAGCCTACGAATCCCGGAGGGGCTCCGAATAGACGGCTGACGGTGTGCTTCTCGCCATACTCACTCATATCAAGTGAGATCAATGCGTCCTCGTCGTCAAATAGGAACTCTGCCAAAGCTTTCGCAAGCTCAGTTTTTCCAACACCGGTTGGACCGGCAAAGATAAAGCTTCCGCTTGGGCGCTTAGGGTCTTTCAGGCCCGCACGCTGTCTGCGGATGGTCTTTGACAAGGCACTAATTGCCTGCTCTTGACCGATGACACGCTTGTGAAGCTCCTCCTCCATGAAGACAAGCTTGGCGCCTTCTTCTTCGGTGAGCTTGAAGACCGGGATTCCAGTTGCCTGAGCCAAAACCTCAGCAATCATTCCCTCGTCAACAACGCCTTCAACATCCACGTTTCCGTCTCTGAACTCCTGCTCTTTCTGCTTCAGTTCAGCATTCAGCTTTTTCTCCTCATCACGCTTTTGAGCGGCTAGTTCAAAGTCCTGGTCAGCAATTGCCTGCTCCTTGGCCTGCTTTGCCTCCTCGACTTTCTGCTGCGCTTCCTTGAGCTCCGGTGGGGCTGATAGGAAACTTAGCTTCAGTCTCGCTCCGGCCTCGTCGATTAGATCAATTGCCTTATCCGGCAACTGCCTGTCGGTGATGTAGCGATCAGACATTGAAACCGCTGCGACCACTGCCTCATCGGTGATGGTGACCTTGTGGTGCTTTTCATAACGGTCTCTTAGACCTTTCAAAATATTGATTGCCAAAGCTGGTGATGGCTCGTTGACCAAAACTGTCTGGAACCTAC
>CAJXTQ010000067.1 GCA_913060985.1 uncultured Micrococcales bacterium
GGTCACGACCAGTTCCTGAACCGGTTGGGTTGTAGTTGACGGTTACACCTGGGTTGATGGTCTGGAAACCAGCTACCCAAGCCTCCTGACCAGCAGCCATTGAAGAAGCACCGGAACCGTCGAGGGTTCCCTCCAGAGCTGGAGCGGCGTCTTCGGTGCTGTCAGATGAGCTGTCTGATGAAGAAGAGTCAGTTGTGGTCTCTTCCTCCACTGGCTCCTCGTTTGCGGCACATCCGCTGAGAACCAGTGCACCGGTGATGGCCAGTGCTGAAAGCTTTACAAGCTTGTCCATGTAATTACCTTTCCTAAAGTTTACGTAGGCGAGGTCAAAACTAGGCATCTATGAAGAATTGGGACTGGACAGTAAGTAAACAATCGGTAAACAGTTCTCAGAGAGACTTATGAACCTCCGAATGGTTTATGCGACAGCAGAAACCTGTGCCACCTCTGGTGCGTTGTATACCTCAACCCCAACAATATTCCGCGTCTTCAATGACATCCGAATAACCATCATCTCCGCAGGCGACAATGTTCGACCTTCTTGGATTTCGATGCTCTTGTCATTCTTGGCGTAGTTGCTGATTGTGTCTAAAACTGTTGGCAGAGCAGGTCTGTGGGTGCAGAGAATCATTGATTTGTGCTCTTTCAGGCTGTCTTTTATCACCCTGGTTGTTTTGGCTGGATTTTTTTGATTACCAAGCTCACTCAGCTGCGATCTTTCAATGATTGTTAGTTTCTGTTTTTTACCAAAAGGCTTCACGGTGTCCAGGCATCTTTTCCATGGAGAGGTGACAACTCTCCGAATATTGAATGCCGACAAAAGTTTGGTCAGGGACTTTGCCTGGAGTTTTCCGGTTTCAGTCAGGGGTCGCTCGCCATCGGTTTTGTTCCACTCTGATCTTGGAAGGGCTTCTGCGTGGCGAAGAACAATGATTGCGCGGGTCTCCAGCTCGCTTTGTTCGTAGAGCTCGTGAGCTTGATGAAGAAGTTCAATATCTCTCTCATAGCTGAGAAGCTTCTCCGCTTCTTCCAGTGTTACCCAGCGGATTTCGTCTATTTCTTTATTAGGTTTGAATTTTGCTTTTGCAAGCTCTTTGTCGGTGACTTTTGATGCCCAGTAATGAACTTCTTTGGAGATGCCCTTCGGCAGGTCGTAACGAATCTCTGTAAGTTTCCGGCCAAGCCTTACCTTGATGCCAGCTTCCTCTTTGGTTTCCCTAACCGCTGTAACCGGTAAAGTCTCGCCAGGATCCTGCTTTCCTTTCGGCCAGCCCCAGTCGTTATATTGACCTCTGTGAACAATAAGCACTTTGAACTGTTTGCTCTCAACTCGCCAACAGACGATTCCAGCTGCATATACCTTCATTAGCGCAGTTTCTTCTTCTCCAGTGTTCTCTGCATCAACATATCCTGATAATCGGATAATTGCCCATCCGGGCCATTTGTTGACCGAATCCATTCACTGTTCGAATTCAGATCCCATGCGGCAATCTCATCACTCATGGCTAGATCCATCACCTCGTGGAGTTCGTTGATGTGATCGGCTTGACCGAGTCGGACGATTGCCTCGACTCGTCGGTCCAGGTTTCTGTGCATCATGTCTGCTGAGCCGATGTAAACCTCTGGATCACCATCATTATCAAACGCAAAGATTCTTGAGTGTTCAAGATATCTTCCTAAGATGCTTCTGACCCTTATGTTTTCACTCAGGCCTTCGACACCGGGGATCAGTGCACACATTCCTCTTACGAGAATCTCGATTTTGACCCCAGCTTGGCTTGCAAGATAAAGCTCATCGATTATTTGCTCATCAACTAAAGAGTTCATCTTTAGTCGAATCCGTGCTGGTTTGCCTGATTTGGCAATCTCCGCCTCTCTTTGGATTTTTGAGGTCAGTCCCTCACGAATGCCCACTGGAGAGGTCAGGATTGACTCATATTCGCTGGTGGCCGAGAAGCCACTTAGTTTGTTGAATAGTTTTGTTAGGTCTTCGCCGACTGTGTCATCGGCTGTCAGAAGCCCAAGATCCTCATAGAACCTTGCAGTTTTGGGGTTGTAGTTTCCGGTGCCGATGTGGCAGTAGCGTCTGAGGCCTCCTGATTCTTGCCTGATCACCAAAGACAGCTTGCAGTGGGTTTTTAGACCAACCAGTCCATAGACAACGTGCACACCGGCACTCTCAAGCTTTTTGGCCCAGGTGATGTTGTTTTGCTCATCGAACCTTGCCTTAATCTCAACCACTGCCAGCACCTGCTTGCCGCTCTCTGCAGCTTGTATCAACGCGTCAATAATTGGTGAATCTCCGCTGGTTCTGTAAAGCGTTTGTTTGATCGCTAAAACCTGAGGGTCATTCGCAGCCTGCTCCAAAAAGGCCTGCACGCTAGTTGCGAATGACTCGTAAGGATGGTGAACCAATACATCGCGGTCTCTCAGAGAACCAAAGATATCTGCAGGCTCATCTTCAGCGGATTGCAGATAACGATTGGTGGTAATCGGATGCGAATCGAAGTGAAGCTCTGGCATCCGCATGAAGGCAATCTCTGTTAGCTCAGATAGGTCCAACGGCTCCGGCAGGTGATAAACATCAACTGAGTCAATGTTTAGCTCTCTTTGCAAAATGCTCAAAACCTGCGGGTCGATGTCTTCTGCAACCTCTAATCGAACAGGGGGGCCGAACCTGCGGCGCAGCAGCTCTTTTTCCAATTGATTCAGAAGATTGTCCGTTTCTTCCTCATCAACCTCTAAGTCTTCGTTTCTTGTCACCCTGAAAGTGTGGTGCTGAGCTATTTCCATGCCTGGAAAAAGCTCCTCGAGGTTTTCACCGATGATGTCTTCAATTGGCACAAACCTGTTGGTTTCAGCGTTTGGAATGCGCACAAACCTTGGAAGAAGTGGCGGTACCTTCACCCTCGCAAAATGCTCCGAGTTGTTCTTTGGGTTTCGAAGAACAACAGCAAGGTTCAGGCTCAGACCAGAGATGTATGGAAAGGGGTGGGCAGGGTCAACGGCAAGGGGAGTCAGCACAGGGAAAATCTGTTGCTCGTAGAAATTATCCAGTTCCTGTTTTTCTTCATCAGTCAGTTCTGACCAGTGGAGAATGTCAATGCCGACTTTGTCTAACTGCGGGTTGATTACATCTCTGAAGACTTCAGCATGGCGGGTTTGGAGTTCCCGGTTTCGCGAAGCGATTTCTTCAATCACCTCTTGCGGGTCTTGGCCGCTAGCGCTGGGAACAGCAATTCCAGTTGCAATGCGACGTTTGAGGCTTGCTACCCGGACCATGAAAAACTCATCCAGGTTCGATGCAAATATTGAAAGATAGTGAACTCTCTCCAGAAGTGGAATGGTTTCATCCTCGGCAAGTTCCAACACCCGCTGATTGAAATCAAGCCAGCTGAGCTCGCGCTCGCTGAAGCGGTTGTCGGGGAGGGTGCTTTCGGAATTCACAGGCTTAAGCATGGCACAACAGAGGCCACTAGAGACAAGACGTTTACTAACTTAACTCAGTGTTTGAACTAGCTTCACTTTTAG
>CAJXTQ010000068.1 GCA_913060985.1 uncultured Micrococcales bacterium
GGTCGGAGCCACATCAAGGCGGGTCTTAGGACCCGTCTTTTTGGTTAAGGAGAAAAATGCTGGCCATTGGTTTGGGATTACTAGCTGCAGCAAGCTACGGCGCTGCTGACTTTTTTGGAGGATTGGCTTCTCGCAAGGCAAACCCAATCAGGGTCACCGGCATTGCCTTATTCATCGGTCTGATTTTTCTGCTGCTGGTGTCGGTGTTTTTGCAGCCAGAATTTAGCTCCGAAACGATTCTGTTTGGGGTCTTGGCAGGAATCTGTTCTGGACTAGCACTGACTATGTTTTATGCGGCATTGGCATTGGGGCCAATCAGCATCGTTTCACCTTTGACCGCAGTCGCGGGTGCGGTGCTGCCGGTGATTGTCGATGTTGCCCTTGGTCAAGCACTGGGTGCATTCACAGTCTTGGCCCTTGTAATCATCATTGCTGCAGCCGGTCTTGTTAGCGTTGTGCCAAGCAAACACGTTCCTCTGCCCTCATTGAAAGCGCTGCTATTGAGCCTCGGCGGCGGGGCTGGGTTTGCTGGCATCTTTGTCTTTTTGGACCAGACACCGGCTGATAGCGGGATTGCGCCACTTGTCGTGATGCGAATAGTTGGCGTCTCAATGTTGGGATTGGCGATAATTGCGCTGAATTCAAGAGACAGAAAACTTTCAAAACCTAAAGACAAATTTCCAAAGATTCTTATCGGAATGATTGCCATCAGTGCTGTTTTGGATGTTTCTGCGAATCTGTTTTTCCTAATTGGAACTCGCGAGGGAGTTCTGGCAATAGTTGCCGTTGTGACATCGCTATACCCAATTGGAACCGTTGCCTTAGCGAGAATTGTCCTGAAAGAAAAGCTGGCTAATTTGCAGTGGACTGGGATTGGCTTGGCAATATTTGGCTGTGTGCTTCTCGCTATATAGTTTTTGCATCCAAAACAAACCGGTAGCGAACATCTGATTTTTCAACTCTTTCCCAAGCCTGGTTGATTTCATCCGCAGAGCAAATCTCGATCTCGCTCAAAATGTTTTTCTCGCTTGCAAATTCCAGCATCTCTTCAGTCAGCGCCATGGGCGCAACGTTTGAGCCAGCAATGATTCTTCCGGCATAAACAACATTGAACGGATCGAAATCTGGTCTCTCGGTTGGAAGCCCAAGCATCACCAAAACCCCCTCGGGTTTGAGAATTTTTAGAAACTTATCAACCCCCAGATTGGCACTTGCCGAATTCAGAACTAGATCAAAGTGGTTTAGCTTCTGCTCAAACTGCTCATCAGTTACTAAAAACTCTGTTGCCCCGAAATCCAAGGCATCTTGTTTTTTGGAATCATCTCTCCCAATCACACTCACCTCAGCGCCCAAAGCAGCTGCAAACTTCACAGCCATGTGACCAAGCCCACCGATTCCAACCACGGCCACTTTTTTACCTGGACCCACGCCCCATTTTTTGAGTGGAGCATAGGTGGTTATCCCCGCACACAAAAGTGGTGCTGCTGCATCCAGCGGAAGGTTTTCGGGGATGTGGTGAGAAAAACTCTCTCTGGCATGAATCGTGCGAGCATAACCACCCTTGGTTCGCTCGCCGTTAGGAAGTGGAGCGTTATAGGTTTGCGTGCGACCATTCAGGCAGTAGTTTTCTTTGCCCTGAGCACACATCTCACACTGGCCACAAGAGTCTTTGAAAACTCCGACTCCAACTCGGTCACCCAGTTTGAACTTGGTGACTTCCGAGCCAATTGATTTCACAATTCCCGTCACCTCGTGACCTGGAACTAGCGGAAAAAATGCTCTGCCCCAGTCGTTTTTTCCCTGATGGATATCGCTGTGACAAACCCCACAAAAGTGAATATCCACCTCAATCTCATCTGGAGCTAGCTGTCCACGATCAATCTCACCTCGGGTGAGCTTGTCACCCTCAGATTGAATGATCAGGCAATTACTCATTAGATACTGGAGGTGTCGATTACAAACCTGTAGCGGACATCACTTGCCACCACTCGATCCCATGCCTCATCGACTTTGTCAGCTGTGATTACCTCAACGTCACTTGTGATTCCGTGCTCACCGCAGAAATCCAACATCTCCTGGGTTTCAGCCATTGAGCCGGTATTGCTGCCAGCAATTGATCTGCGCTTATCGGCAACGCTGAATGGGCTGAAGCTCTGATCCTCTGGTGGAAGACCGACATAAACAAGTGCTCCATCGACTGTCAGAGTTGAAAGAACCAGGTCAATATCCAAACTGGCACTTGAGGCGTTGATGATCAAATCAAAATTCAAGCGCAGGTTTTTTAGGTTCTCTTCGGTGCCGATCACATAATCCTTGGCGCCCATTCTGATCGCGTCAGCCTTTTTAGATTCACTCATTCCAATGACTGTCACATCGGCACCCATCGCGTGGGCAAACTTGACGGCCATATGACCGAGCCCACCGAGACCGATTACCGCGACCTTTTTGCCAGGCCCCGCCTGCCAGTTTTTGAGCGGAGAATAGACAGTAATTCCCGCACACAAAAGCGGAGCGGTAGCTGAAAGCTCCAGGTTTTCAGGAATCCTTTGGGTGAAAAACTCTTTGGCGACAATCTCTGTCGAGTAGCCACCATAGGTGACATTCCCCTCATAGTCTTTGGCGTTGTAAGCCTCGATGCGACCTGTTGAACAGTATTGGTCATAGCCAGTGGTGCAGAACTCACACTCACCACAGGAGTCCACGAACACACCAACTCCCGCACGGTCACCAACTTTGAACTTTGTTACATCACTTCCCACCTCAGTGACAACGCCGACCATCTCGTGGCCTGGAACCATTGGGAAGATGGATTCAAACCATTCTTCGCGTCCCTGATGGATATCAGAGTGGCAGATGCCGGAGAACTGAATCTCCACTCGAACATCGTCAGCTCTTAGCTCACGACGCTGGATTTCTCCTCTTTCAAATTTGGCTGTTGGGGAATTAAGAATCAATGCTTTAGTCATAACTTCACTATAGGGCTAGATGACTAAAGCTTCGAATTTGCATAGGTTTTCATAGCCAAAGACAGATACTCACTCAGTCCAGGATTGATTCGCTCATAAAATGCTCGGTAACGCTTGTCATGGACATACATCTCAGACAGAGCCAGATAAGCCTCTTTATCCGGATCCCAAAAAGCACTGACCCATCGGAAATGTTGCTCAACAACACCCTGAACCTCATCTCTGTGGGGTTCGTATCCAGCGAGCTGACAGCGGACTAGGTTTTCATTTACCCAATCACCGAGCTCTTGGAGTTTCTTGGATTCTGACTTGGAAAGGCTAGAAATCCTCCGCTGGCTTTCGGCAAATTGCTCAGGCCAACGGAATGAAGCTTCATTTTCAAACTCCTCTGCTCGAAAACTAAAGCGATCGTCGTTCATCTCGCACCTCCCAATCAGCATCAAACTATTAGCTGAGTGCCGATGATTCAAGTGGGGCTGTGGATAACTGTGCCAAAAACACAGAAGCCGTTTTCATGGCTAGGCTGAGGCTGTGACCAACTACGGCTACATATTTCTTGGCGGT
>CAJXTQ010000069.1 GCA_913060985.1 uncultured Micrococcales bacterium
TGTTTCCAAGCAGCAAACTTGGTTGGCTTGCCAGCAAAATCTGCCATTAGGCCAGACGCAAACCTTCTTTATCAGTGAGCTTCTTGGTTGCAATCAAGATAATGTCGATGACAACCCAAATTAGTCCCAGGGTGAAGACGGTGAACAGGTTGGCTAGTAGCTTCAGAATTCCTGTTCCAACCTTGCCCATATAAAACCTATCCACCCCCAGAACACCCAGGAAAACTGACAGTAGTAGGGCAACAAGCCAGTCACGCTTTGAGAAAACTCCAGCAATCTGTTTTGCCTGCCAGCGCTCTTCGGTGCTGTTTTCAATCACCACGGTGTCGCCTGTCACCTTGCCGGCGTTGGCCCAGGCTTGCAGGGTCATGGTGTCCATCTCGCGCTCAGGCTCACCTGGCATCTTCACTGTCCACATACTCATTTATTCATCCTTATCTTTATCAAACAGATCTCTGTTCAAACTTTCAAACTCTTCTGGTGGTCGGTATTGACCCGGTTTTCTCGAATGCCTGACAACACTGAAGATAATCACACCCAGTGACAGAACTCCCCAGATTGAAAGAAAGGTGAAAACTGGTGCTAAGAATCTAAGAATTGGCTCGCCAATATCCTCAAACAGCTCATCTAGGTAATCCTCGCTAACAACCAATGGCGGTCCAGCCGGTTCGCTTGATTCAATCAGCTGTGATCTAACAGTGGCCTGCATTACCAGGTTCTGACCTGGTTCATATCGCCATTCAACAGTTGAGCCGATTTGCTGGCCGTTGGTTGATTCAATAACACCCGGGTAATCAATCCTGATCCAAATATCAGGCTCAGGAACAGATGCTGGAAGGTCGAGATCCTCTGTTCCCTGGTCAATAATCAATCCTTCGGTGATCAGCAAATCGCCTTGTCGATAGACCCTCAGGAAGCTTTCTGGGTTTGATCCGTCGCTGAGGTTGAGAAGTGATAGGTCGCGGTTTTCAAAACCAAACCTTATTCCCTCCCAGGTTGAGTTATTCACCTCAGTTTCGGTAACTCTGGATTCAGGGCTAAATAGGTTTCTATCAACATCGGGTATGAAATCACCAAGCCCTGCGATCCTCAGCTGGTTCAAAAGGTCTTTTGAGATAGCCGCTGTCACCTGACCACTCACCCTGTCACTTCGGTTGATCTGCAGATCAGCAGTTAGTTGAACACAACCGGTGAGAGTAATGCTTGCAATCAGAGTTAGGGCAATCGCCTTCAGCTTCTTCATGCTTTCAGCCTATTGCTCGATTCTGAATGTTTGGTGAATTGGTAACTGGCAGTGGTAACGACTGGGCATGCTCAGGAAGCTGAAGGTTGAAAACAAACACCTGCCGTTCAAAGTTATGTTTATCGGGAGCAGGCAGCAGGAAGTATTCAGGGTTAGCGAGATGAACCTCGCCAACATAAACCTGCAGGTCATCCTCTGGGACAAATAACCGTAGGCTTCGGTTTGTTGTTCTGTGTTCAAGGATTGCCTTATTGCCCCTGATTGGTTCCTGATCGGCAGACTTGCCTTCGCCTGTGAAGTTGTAATAACCACCTGGTCGTAAGCCTTCGTAGACGTCATAACCAAAAGGCTTACCTCGCTCGGGGTCAGAAAATAACAAAACGTTGGGAGACTTAGAACAGGGGGCTATTCCTCCTCTGAAGGATCCTCCCAAAAGGCTATGGATATGGAATCTAGACATTCGATCGCCTGGACTGAAGGGGAAATTCAATGTCTTTCTCTTTGTCCGCCAAACACCCAGTTAGCTAGTAGCGCTGTTACCGAACCAATTAGTCCAATTGATAAAAGCATCAAAAAGATTGCAACCACTCGGCCTTCAAAAGTAATCGGCGCGTAATCCCCATAACCAACAGTGGTGATTGTCACAGCAGACCACCAAAGCGCATCGCCAAGGCTTTCAAAGCTTGCATTTGCTCCGCGCTCGACATCAAACAAACTCAGTGCTCCTGTGAACCAAACCAGTGGTAGCGCAACAACAACAAAAATACTCGCCTGGCTTGCACGTGTTTTGGCTAACGACTCAATCGCAGATAGCACCAATAACAGCCTGAAGATTCTCAAAGGTCTGAACATTGGAAGCGCTACCGCCAGGATCAAAAGCCAATGCCTTGAGAAAAACCCTCTCCAGCCATTTTCTTTGCCCTCCCAGGGGGCCTCCGCAATCAAAGTTGTCAGCAAATCGAAGGCAAAGAGGAGGTAGATTATGAAGCTTCCGGTGAGGGCAAGGTTGAACTCAGTAGAGCCTGGTTCTGATAAAACCTCAAGGGTATAAAGCCCCAGGAAAACAAACCCCAAAACAATCATTGGAAACTCCATGAGTTTCACCCAGGATTGAGAGAACTTACGAATACTAGTCAATGTCGTGTGTCTCTCCCTCGGCACCAAAGATCATCCTGATTGGTTGCCATAAATACTCAGCCTTCCAGCCAAGCTCTGGTCTTCTCCAAGCGTGGTCTCTGGCAACCTCGGCCATTGCTCCCCAATAGAAAACATTGATCAGGTCAACACTGATGTGGTTCATCGAATCCCCCGGGAAGGCTTTCCCAAGAAGTCGACGAATCAGTGTTGGAATCTCTGACTTTCCAAAGTCATGCAGAGCTGAGCGGACTTCCATGTCTAGCTCCCTTGCTCTTCGGGGATTAAAACTCGGCGATGCGCCTTTGATGTGAAGCAGGTAACTCACCTGCAGGGCTTGACGGTATCGAGCATCGTCCAACAAATCCATAAGTGGAACAAAACGTTCGACTTCATAGCCAGCTTCACGAAGTTCGAGAACATCTGGGTAGCTAAAGAATCTATAAAAAGGAACGTGCGGTCTTATCGGCGAATAGGGTCGCTCCTGGAATGAGGCTTCCAATGGGTCAACACCGATTGATGCAGCTCCCCAGGTGTTAAACGCCTCATCCGGGTAGGGGATCTTGTTTAGATCCTCGCCCTTTTCTTCTGCCATTCAATAATTGTCCAACCAATCGGCTAATTTGTCACTTAGGGGGTGTGAATGGAAATCCTTTTATTCGGTGCTTTGCTGGCGTTTTTCATCTGGCGCAGCAATCGCAAAAAACAAAAAGCAACACTGGAGGCCTATCAGCATGCCCTTCAGTATGCGAACGCGATGAACGCAGCTCCTTATCTAAAAGGCGATGGAAGCTTTAGCCAAGAGGTTGTGGGTGAGAGTTTCTATAAAGACAGTTTCAAAACAATCAGGGCCTACATCGAACAAAACCACCCAGGGGAAGATGAGGTGGTTTGTTTCTTAGTTGCCGACCCTTCAAACAGGTTTGATAAAAACGCAGTTCGAGTAATGGCGGGAGATTTGCAAGTGGGTCATATCCC
>CAJXTQ010000070.1 GCA_913060985.1 uncultured Micrococcales bacterium
GTATTTGAAAGATGGGTAAATATCCCCTTCATGGAGTGTTTCGAACTAAGAGCCAGGAGTCGTTCAACTGCTTTTGGAAAGTCATTGATGCCGAAACCGTTTCGACCGAGACCCGTGTCCACCTTCACGTGCACCACTAGACCATCCAGCTCCTCCAAAAACTCCAGCTGGTCAAAGGTTGAAACTCCGATATCAATACCGTTCTGTTTGGCCAGTTCAAAATCAGTTTTGGAATTCGATATCCAGGCAAGGATTGGCGATTTGACAGCGGCTTCCCTGAGTGTCAGAGCCTCTGAAACATCAGCCACCCCAAGATAATCAACATCAGAATCCAAGTGTTTGGCAACCTCGATTGCCCCGTGGCCATAACCGTCGGCTTTCACCACCGCCATTACTTTGGCAGGTCGGGCAACCCTGCGCAGAACCTCATAGTTCTCGCGAATTCGATCTAGGTTTATACGAATCTCACGCATTGATAATTACAACCGCTCCCGCTATCCCTGCATCATGGCTAATGCTGAGTTCAATTCTATTTGCCAAATCTGGATGCCTCTTGGCGGTCTCCCCGTGCAGGATCACTTTCGGCTTTCCGCCCTTGGTGATCTCAATTTCATTCCAGTTAAGGCTCTCGGGGTCGCCCACTGCCTTTTTTAACGCTTCCTTGACTGCAAACCTGGCTGCTTTTGATTCCAAGCTCAGTTGTTGTTCAGATACAAAAAACAGCCTTTGATTGAGTTTTGGTGTTTTATTCAAGGCAGAACCGAATCTGGCAATGTCTACCAAATCAAGGCCAACCTGCATCACTCTACGGTCACCGACTTGGCAAGGTTTCTGGGCTGATCAACATCAAGTCCCTTGGCCTTGGCCAGCTCCATTGAGAATATGTGAAGGGGAACAACACTCAAAACCGGGGAAAGCAGTGGCAGGGTCTTAGGGGTATAGAAAACCCGCTTTGCATAATTCGCCACCTCAACATCCCCTGACTCAGCGATTGCAATGACTTCTGCCCCGCGAGCATTAATTTCCTGGATATTTGCCAACACCTTCGCGTGCAAACTTTCCTCTGCTGAAGGTGAAGGGACAATCACAATTACAACCTGTCCGGCTTCAACCAACGCTATTGGGCCGTGTTTGAGCTCTCCGGCAGCAAAGCCCTCGGCATGGATGTAACTGAGCTCTTTGAGCTTCAGAGCTCCCTCCATCGCTATTGGAAAACCGACGTTTCTACCCAAAAACAAAACAGACTCAGTGCTTTTGAGCTCTTCCGCCAAAGCCTTGACATCTCCGATCATCTCAAGAGTCTTTTTCACCTTCCTCGGCAGAGTCAGCAGCTCTTTCCCAACCTTCGCCACCTGGTCTGTTTTCCCCAGTGCTTTTGCCAAGAAAAGCGCTAGTAGATAGCCTGCGGTGATTTGAGCTGAAAATGCCTTGGTGCTGGCCACCGCTACCTCTGGTCCAGCATGGGTGTAAATTGTTGCATTGCTCTCTCGAGCCAATGTCGCTCCCTGGGTATTGCAAATACTCAGCACTTTTGCGCCACGCTCAGTTGCATACCTAACAGCCATCAGCGTGTCCATGGTCTCGCCACTTTGACTGATGGCAACCACCAGAGTGTTCTCATCAATTACTGGATCTCGGTATCTGAGCTCGTGAGCAAGCTCCACACTTACCGGGATTCGAGCCAGTTGCTCAATGGCATACTTGGCAACCTCGCCTGCGTAGGCAGCAGTTCCGCAGGCTGTGATGATTATGCGATTGATTCCCGCTATGTCAGCAATACTCAACCCAGCAAACTCAGTAAGCTCAACATCCCCATCGGCTCCCAGGCGACCCATAAGGGTATCGCCCACCGCCTGCGGTTCCTCGCTTATTTCCTTCGCCATGAAGGAATCCCAGCCACCCTTGCTGGCAGCACTTGCATCCCAATTCACTTCAAAGGTTTCTGCCTGGACCTCTTCGCCTGCGAAGTTCATCAGCTCAAAACCGCTTTGCCTGAGCTTCACAATTTGGTCTTGGCCGACACTGATTGCTTTCTTCGTGTGGTCAACGAAAGCTGCTACGTCACTCCCCAGAAAGTTTTCACCCTCACCAATTCCAATGACCAGTGGCGAGTTTCTTCTTGCCGCAAGCACCAGGTCCGGGTCATCGCGGTTGATTGCGAGAATCGTGAAAGCGCCCTGCAATCGGTTGGCAACCGATAGAAAACTTTTTTCAAAGTCATTGGTTTTTGAATATTCGTAGGCGAGTAATTGAGCTGCAACCTCGGTGTCGGTCTCTGATTCAAACTCAACTCCAGCAGCCTCCAGCTCCTTTTTGATTTCAGAGAAATTCTCGATGATCCCGTTGTGGATAAGTGAAATCTGCTGATCTCCAGCTGTGTGCGGATGAGCGTTGCCATCAGTTGGAGCGCCATGAGTTGCCCAGCGGGTGTGACCAATTCCAATTGAGGCTTCCGATAGTGGTGATGACTCTAGCTCTTCAGTCAATACTGAAAGCTTTCCAGCTTTTTTTCTGGTGAGTATTTCGCCCTCTGAAATAACAGAAACTCCAGCAGAGTCGTAGCCTCGATACTCCAATCTCCGAAGCCCGCCGAGTAAAACATCCAAAGCTGATTTCGGGCCAACGTAGCCCACGATTCCACACATATCTCTAATCTAGGGCAGACTAGTAGCAAATGAACGCAGTTCGAGCGGGAGTCAGCCCATACATCGAGATTGAAAGATCCGAATGGGCCGATTTGGGTTACTCGCTAAACCCGCCAATGACCGAAGCGGAAATTGACCAAATCAGAGGCTTGGGCGACTTTTTGGATCTGGATGAGGTCCGAGAGGTCTATCTTCCCCTCTCCAGACTAATCAGCATGTATGCCCAGTCCGAAAGATTGCTTCACAAACAATCCGCTGATTACTTCGGACCAAGAGCCGCCAAGACTCCTTTCGTTATTGGAATTGCTGGTTCAGTAGCGGTCGGCAAATCGACTGTGGCACGTGTTTTGCAAAAGCTTTTATCCCGCTGGCCGGATACCCCAAATGTTGAGCTAGTGACAACCGACGGATTCCTCTATCCAAATGCTGAACTGGAAGAGAAGGGTCTGATGCTTCGAAAGGGCTTCCCTGAAAGCTATGACGTGAAGTCGCTGATGGCCTTTATCTCTGACATCAAGTCCGGTGTCCCCGAAGTCTCGGCACCGGTTTATGATCACTTGACCTACGACATCATCCCGGGCGAACGCCAGTGGGTGAGAAATCCAGACGTATTGATTGTTGAGGGCCTGAATCTTTTGCAGCCTCCGCAGTTTGACCAAGAATTAGCACTGAGTGATTTTTTGGATTTTGGAATCTATGT
>CAJXTQ010000071.1 GCA_913060985.1 uncultured Micrococcales bacterium
ATTGTTGCAACAGCCTTCTATTATCCCACCTTTGGGGCCATAAGTTAACCCCCGATGAGCCAGCTGTTCAATGCTTCATAGCAATCCTGCAGGTGTCCAACCGGGACCGATTCGTCATCGGCGTGAGCTTTTGATGGATTTCCAGGTCCAAAGTTCACCGCCGGTATGCCTAACTCACTGAACCTGGCAACATCCGTCCAGCCGTATTTGGCCCTGGGCTGCACACCTAGAACCCCAATAAATTCCTGAACCTCGGGCAGGTCCAATCCAGGCCTGGCCGCGGAAGCCTGATCGGTGACTATGAATGAGAATCCTTCGAAATATTCTTCAAGAAAATCAATTGCCTGAGTAGTGGTCTTATCCGGAGCGAATCGGTAATTGACTGTCACCGTTGCCCAATCCGGGATCACATTGTTGGCAACTCCCCCAGAGATCCGAACCGCATTCAAGCTTTCTCGATAGACAAGACCGTCAACATCAACCTCTGCTGGCTGATATGAGTTAAGTCGGCTAAGCACCTCATTCAAAGCGTGTATGGCGTTAGAGCCCATCCAGGGCCTTGCAGAGTGAGCTTTCTGACCTTTTGTGGAGATCTCTATACGAAGGCTCCCATTGCATCCCCCTTCGAGCTGGGCACTGCTTGGTTCACCAAGGATTGCGAAATCACCCTTGAGTAAATCGGGGCGATTTTTGGCAACTCTGCCAAGACCATTTTTTTCACTCTCCACTTCCTCTTGGTCATAAAAAATCCAGGTTAGGTCGTGCTTTGGGGCATCAAGCTCGACCGCAAGTTTCAAAAAAACCGCAATGCCGCCCTTCATGTCAACTGAGCCCCTCCCCCAGACAACTTGTTCTCTTTCAAAATGCATCAACTTTGCGGGGAGATTTTCGCTGACTGGAACAGTGTCCAGGTGACCGGCCAGGATGATTCTCTTGGATCGACCAAGATTAGTTTTTGCAATGACTGCATTACCGTCACGAATGACCTCTAAGTGCGGAACTTGCAGAGCTTTCTCAACCAAATCGGCAAGAACCCCCTCATTACCGCTCACGCTCTCGATATTGCAGATATCAATTGTGAGTTCAGCAAGTGTTTGGCTTACATCGATTGAGTTCATGAAATCAAGCGTAGCCTGTAAAGTTAGGGCAGTTATGACTGAGAAATACATTGATTCGATGGCCTGGGGCCACGGACTGGCGACTTTTGACTCCAACGGCGAGATACTTGACACCTGGTATCCCGAACCAAAGCTTGGAAAAGCGCCAGAGGACGACACGCAGTGGTTTGCCCCGGCATCAATAGAGGGAATGGCAGAAAAGGACAGCCTGAGGGAAGTTGAAACCAAGCCAATCCGGACTGAAATTGACCTAACCCTTGCCGTTACAAGCGTCTCCGATGCTTATTTGCGTCTGCACCTGCTCTCCCACTGCCTTGTAACCCCGAACTCAATTAACCTCGAGGGCCTATTTGCCAATCTGCCAAACGTTGTTTTCACCAACAAGGGTCCGGTCAAACAGGATGTCTATTCAAAGAAAATTGCGGGATTCAAAAAAGCCGGCATTTTTGTTGTAAATATCGATAAGTTCCCAAGGATGGTGGACTACGTCTCACCAGAAAAGGTTCGAATTGGGGATGGATCCAGGATTCGTCTAGGCGCCCACCTGGCTCCGGGAACGGTCGTTATGCATGAGGGCTTTGTAAATTTCAATGCGGGGACCCTTGGAACCTCAATGGTCGAGGGCAGAATCTCGCAGGGTGTTGTTGTCGGCGATGGAAGCGACATCGGTGGTGGAGCTTCGATCATGGGAACGCTCAGTGGTGGTGGAAAACACAAAATCAGCGTCGGCAAAAGAAGCCTTCTTGGAGCGAACAGCGGTCTTGGCATATCCCTGGGTGATGACTGCGTATTAGAGGCGGGACTGTATTTGACGGCAGGAACCAAGTTGACACTCATCGCAGGCGATGGTCAGCAAGAAATCAAAGCCAGTGAGCTCAGCGGAAAGCACAATTTGCTCTTTCGAAGAAATTCGCTGACTGGAGCGGTGGAGGCTCTTCCTCGTGAAGGAGCTGGGGTCACCCTAAATAGCCTGCTTCACTAATCGCCGGTAACTGAATCCCAGCCCTGCGGTTGAATCAATTCGCCGTCCAAGGTCAGCTCTGCATCCCCCTGCAAAACACTCCCTATCCGCTTGAAACCCTTTGGAACTTGAGCGTCAGGAGGAAAGGTCGCAAGCAATGAGTGGTCTTCGCCTCCATGCAAAACCCAGGGGAGCGTTGAAGCCTCGATACTGAGTGCGGCCTGCTCCAAGACTGCTTGAAAACCCAAAAGACTCGAGGATTCAATGTTGATGTTCACTCCACTCGCCTCGGCCAGTCGCTTAGCATCGGTGGAGAGGCCATCGCTTATATCCATCATCGAAGTTGCACCCTGCTCATTTGCAAGTTTTCCAAGCTCTATTGGAGGGGTTGGCCTTAGTTGAATGTTCACCAGCTCGTCGTAGCTTCGTGCGTATTGTGGATCCGGGTGTTGCAACAGTGCCAACCCTGCGGCAGCCTTACCCAGGGTCCCACCTACAAACAATCCATCTCCGGGTTGAGCACTCGATCTCACCAATGGCCTGAGACCATCCAGATCTCCAAAAGCTGTTACTGAAATGAAGCCCTGCTCAGAAGTTGCCAAATCTCCACCTACAATTCCAGAACCAGGAGCAAGAGTCTCGGAAGCCTGTTGGAGCCCCCTGACAAATTCAGTCAGCCAATCAATTTCAGTTTCCGAACGGACACTAAGTGCAACGACTGCCCCTGTCGGGATTCCGCCCATTGCGGCGATATCTGAATAATTGGATGCTATGGCCTTCCAGCCAAGATCAAAAGCTGAAGAAAAATCAAAACGAAAATCGTGATTTTCTATCATCGTGTCGGTGCTCACAAGATAGTTTCCACCCGGTGCTTTCATAACCGCTGCGTCATCACCACTACCAATGATTGCAAACTCTGATGCTTTCAGCGGCGCGAGAGCTCTCTTGAGCGACTCTTTTTCACCTAATTCGAAGATTGTTGGCACGGAAACAAAGGTAACCTGTTTCAGATGAAATTTTTGCTTCTGTTGCCAATTCTCATGCTCACAGCATGCACACCGCTGGTCTCTCTGGAGGCAGCAGAGGATGCCAACGATCCTGCCTGTGCCGAGATATCCGTGAGGGTGC
>CAJXTQ010000072.1 GCA_913060985.1 uncultured Micrococcales bacterium
TACTGGACAGGTTGGTGAGAGATATTCCTGCTCCTACCGGTGAGCTGGATGCTGCTCCGAGAGCGATGATTTTTGACAGCGTCTACGACGCATACAGAGGTGTAATCACCTATGTTCGAATGGTGGACGGAACCATTTCTGCTCGAGAGAAAATCAAGATGATGTCCACCGGTGCAGTGCATGAGTTATTGGAAATTGGAGTCAGTTCACCTGAGCCCACGCCAACCAAATCTCTTTCTGCCGGAGAGGTTGGTTACCTAATCACTGGAGTGAAGGATGTTCGTCAATCCAAAGTCGGCGACACCGTAACCAGCAAAGACAACACTGCTACCGAACAGCTGAAGGGCTACGTGGAGCCAAAGCCCATGGTTTTCAGCGGCATCTATCCGATTGACGGTGGAGATTATCCAGCATTGAGAGAGGCCTTGGATAAGCTTCGGCTGAGTGATGCAGCTTTGGTTTATGAACCAGAAACCTCCGTGGCGCTCGGATTTGGTTTCAGGTGCGGCTTTTTGGGTCTGCTCCACTTAGAAATCATCACCGAAAGACTTGAGCGCGAGTTTGACTTGGGGCTAATTGCAACCAGCCCCTCGGTTGTGTATCAGGTGACCATGGAGGATGGCTCCCAGCACACAGTGACAAACCCAAGTGAATTTCCCACGGGAAAGGTCAAAGAGGTTTTGGAACCTGTTGTAAACGCCACAATCCTTACCCCCAAAGACTATGTGGGGACAATTATGGAGCTTTGTCAGCAAAGGCGCGGATCAATGATTGACATGCAGTATCTGAGTGAGGACAGGGTGCAGCTTCGATACAAGCTCCCACTTGCTGAGATTGTTTTTGACTTTTTTGACCAGCTAAAGAGCAAGACTCAGGGCTATGCGTCGCTTGATTACGAGGAGTCTGGCCTGCAGGCCAGTGAGCTTGTGAAGGTTGACTTGCTTTTGCAGGGTGACCAGGTGGATGCGTTCAGCGCAATTGTTCATAAAGACAAGGCTTATGCCCATGGAGTCTCAATTACGGGGAAGCTTCGCGAGCTGATACCCCGACAACAGTTTGAAGTCCCGATTCAGGCAGCTGTCGGTTCAAGAATTATCGCTCGCGAATCAATTCGGGCGATGCGCAAAGATGTTCTGGCGAAGTGCTACGGAGGAGATATCACCCGCAAGCGAAAGCTCTTGGAGAAGCAAAAAGAGGGAAAGCGCCGGATGAAGATGGTGGGCAAAGTGGAGGTCCCGCAAGAGGCTTTCATTGCGGCACTGAGCTCAGATGGCGGCAAAGCCGAAAAGAAGAAATAATCATGCCGGGTCCATTGCCAATCGGACTCTCATGGGAGGGAAGCTTTCCAAAGTTTCGAAATTTTGACCCTAACAAGAGCTGGCATGCCTATGTCCATGTTCCTTTTTGTGAAGTGCGCTGCGGGTATTGCGACTTTAATACCTACACAGCCGAAGAAGTCCAGGGTGTAAAACGTTCCGAATTCGATCAGTCTTTGACAGAAGAAATCCAATTGGCCGCAGAAAGTCTTAAGTCTCAAGAGATTACCTCGAAAAGTTTCCAGACCGTTTTTTTCGGAGGTGGCACACCTAGCCTTTTCAGTCCTGCTCAGATTTCCAGGGTGCTGGCTGGTCTTGGCAAGAATTTTGGAATCAAAGACGATGCTGAGCTAACGATGGAACTAAATCCAGACACTGTCGATGAAGACTATCTGCAGCAGCTGGCGGAACTGGGCATAAATCGAGTCAGCATAGGGGCCCAAAGTTTTGACCCGGAAGTTCTAAAAGTCCTGGATAGAACCCATAAACCTGAAAATGTTGAGCTTGCCGTTGACTGGGCTAAGAAAGCAGGCCTGCAAGTGTCTCTGGACTTGATTTACGGCGCTCCCGGTGAGTCCCTGGAAAGCTGGAGGAAATCACTCCATCGGGCGCTTTCGATGAACCCTGACCACCTGAGTGCCTATGCGCTGATTGTCGAACAGGGAACAAAACTTGCACGGCAGATATCGAAGGGTGTTTACCCTGAACCAGATGATGATCTCATGGCTGACAAATATGCCCTTTTGGAAGAGATGACCTCACAAAGTGGCCTGAATTGGTATGAGTTATCCAATTTCAGTAGAGGAGAGGGCACCAAGTCTGTTCACAACAGCGGATACTGGAAATCAAATTACTGGTACGGCTTTGGTCCAGGTTCACACAGCTTCATAGGCGATGTCCGTTTTTGGAATAGAAAACACCCTGCCGCCTATTCCGATTCGTTGGCGAAAGGTCTTCCAATTCAGGCCTATGAACTAATTGATGAACAAGATCACCTGCAGGAGCGGTTGCTTTTAGAAATCCGAATGTCGGATGGCATTGATCCAGATTTGATTCAGAAACTTTCAATCAGCGATCAGGCGCTGGAGGAGCAAATAAAGTTTGGCTATTTCAAAGAGTTGGATGGAAATTTTGTCTTGACCCTGAAGGGCAGGCAAATGGCTGACAGAGTGGTTCTAAATCTTCTCAACTAGTGCTCAGTTGATTAGAATTGGCACTCAAGATTGGAGAGTGCCAGAAGATGATTCCAAAGCGATCACTAGAGGTCCTGCGGGCGATTGTTGAAGACTACGTAGAGACCAATCAGCCAGTTGGGTCTAAATCACTTCTTGACAGACACCCGCTGGGGGTGAGTGCTGCAACAATCAGAAATGACATGGCTCTGTTGGAGGAAGAGGAGCTGATCGTTGCCCCCCACACCTCCAGCGGCAGGATTCCAACTGATAAGGGCTATAGGTTATTTGTCGACCAGGTACGTGAGATGAGCGCAATCAGCAAGCCCGAGAAGCGAGCAATTGAGTCATTCCTGAACGACCAGTTGAGTCTGGAGGATTTGTTACAACAGAGTGCGAGAACGCTCAGTCAACTCACTAACTCCCTAGCACTTATTGCCTACCCGTCTTTTGGTGGAAGCTACATTCGGCATATTGAATTGATCCCAGTTGGCGAGCAAAAAGTTTTGGTCATGCTGATTTCAAGCAGTGGTCAAATTCAGCAACAGGTTGCAGTGCTCAATGAGGCTTTGAGCGAAGAATTGATTCAAGACATTCGGGGCAGGCTGAATGGGCAGCTTTCGGGACAACCACTTGGTGAGGTCCGCAAACGTGGTCAGGAGATTCTGGATGAACTTTCGGAATCAGCCGCCGGCCAGACCGACCCAATCATCCAAGC
>CAJXTQ010000073.1 GCA_913060985.1 uncultured Micrococcales bacterium
AAACGCGATGGCTTCCCATCGACATATTCAATCGTGACCTGTGCTTTGCCGTCCGGTCTCAAGTTCGACATCTCTCCGCTTTTGCGAACCTGTGAAAGACGCTCTGTGAGACGGTGCGCCATCACGATAGGCATCGGCATCAGCTCGGGTGTCTCATCTGAGGCAAACCCAAACATGATTCCCTGGTCTCCCGCCCCTAACTTTGAGATTTCGTCTTCGTTACCAGTTCTGTTTTCAAGGCTGTTGTCAACCCCAGCGGCTATCTCTGGTGACTGTGCGCCGATACTTACACTCACTCCACAACTGGCACCATCGAAGCCAACCTTGCTGGATGTGTAGCCAATGTTTGAAATTAGTTCCCTGACCAGGGTTGGAATTTCAACATAGCCTTTTGTGCGCACCTCGCCAGCGATATGCACAAGACCTGTCGTCACCATGCTTTCAACAGCCACTCTGGAGTCCGGATCCTGAGCCAACATTTCATCCAGAATCGCGTCAGAGATTTGATCACACAACTTATCCGGGTGACCCTCGGTAACACTTTCGGATGTGAATAGAAAACTCTTTGGATCAGACATCTTCCCTGCTTAAGTCGCTGGTTTTTTACCCAGTAGGTGGAACAAAGTGTAGTCCCACTTCTAATCTTGCCCCTCAATGTTATGCCCACTTAGACTGATGAGGTGCTAACCGACAAAAAACTCGAATACAAAGTTGCTGATTTGAGCCTGGCTGAGTCCGGACGACACCAGATTCGTCTTGCTGAAAACGAAATGCCAGGTCTGATGGCCATCAGAGAAGAATACGCCGGCAAGTTACCGCTTGCAGGGGCAAGAATTGCTGGGTCACTACACATGACCGTGCAAACAGCAGTGCTGATTGAAACATTGACCGCTCTTGGAGCTGAAGTTAGATGGGCATCCTGCAATATTTTCAGCACTCAGGACGAAGCCGCGGCCGCCGTTGTTGTCGGCAACGGCACGATTGAGGACCCTCAAGGAAGCCCCGTATTCGCATGGAAGGGCGAAACACTAGAGGAATACTGGTGGTGCACGGAACAGATATTTGACTGGAGTGCAGAAGATTTTGCCGGTCCAAACATGATTCTTGATGATGGTGGGGACGCAACAATGCTTCTTCACAAAGGAGTCGAGTTTGAAAAACTAGGTTCTGTCCCAAACCCAGCCGATAGCGACTCCTATGAGCTTCAGGTTGTACTGGAAACTCTTGATAGATCAATCAAGTCATCACCGGGTAAGTGGAGCTCGATCGCTGAAGGGGTAATCGGCGTTACCGAGGAGACAACTACCGGCGTTCACCGACTCTATGAAGCGTTTGAGGATGGAAAACTTATGTTTCCCGCCATAAACGTAAACGATAGTGTCACGAAGACAAAATTCGACAATAAGTATGGAGTCAGACACTCCGTTACAGACGGTCTAAATCGAGCCACCGACACCCTTATCGGAGGCAAAGTATGCCTGGTTGCGGGTTATGGAGATGTTGGCAAAGGTGCCGCTGAAGCTCTAAAGGGCCAGGGCGCCAGAGTCATCGTTACCGAGATTGACCCAATTTGTGCATTGCAGGCCGCCATGGATGGTTTCCAGGTTTCCAGACTTGAGAGTGTCGTTTCGGAAGTGGACATATTTGTCACAACAACCGGAAACAAGCACATCTTCACAGTGGATCACATCCAGCAGATGAAGCATCAGGCAATCGTTTCCAACATAGGTCATTTTGACAACGAAATTGACATGGCTGGACTTGAGCGCCTGCCAGGAGCAAAAAGAGTTGAAATCAAACCCCAGGTGCATGAGTGGGTACTTCCAAGTGGGAAATCTGTTTTGGTACTAAGCGAAGGACGCCTTATGAACCTCGGCAACGCAACCGGGCATCCAAGTTTTGTGATGAGCACATCCTTCAGCAATCAAGTTTTGGCGCAAATTGAGCTTTACTCAAACACTGAAAACTATCCTCTTGGGGTGCATGTCCTGCCAAAAATACTGGATGAAAAGGTAGCTCGCCTGCACCTTGATGCACTAGGCGTTGAACTGACTGAACTAACTGATGATCAAGCCAAGTATCTTGGGGTTTCTAAGCAGGGACCATATAAGCTTCCACACTACCGTTACTAAGTCAGCGCCTGGTCGTCAAGCTGTTCTTGATGTGATCAATAGCCTTCGAAGCTATTTCTTGCTTTGAACCCTCAAGCATCAGCTCATCATCTCCGATTAGGCAGGCGACTGATTCTTCACTCTCAAAGGCCGTCGTTGAGTTTGCCAATAGGTAATCAACTCCTTTGGCAAGTTTCTTTTCTCGTCCAACCCTTACCCAGTCCTCTGATTGATCGGCTACTGAAAATGCCAAGACAGTTGTCGAAGGGTTTGCAAGCTTAAACTTCTTTACCAAATCATCGTTTGGTTTGAGGGTAAGAGTTTGTTCTGCTCTGGGCAACTTGCTTTGCGAGCCTTCAACCCGGTAGTCCCCCACTGCCGCAGCCATAACCAGAAACTCGCAGTCCGCATTGTTCAGAGCTTTTTCCATGGCTTCAAAGCTGACCGCAGATGTGGTTTCAAAATTATCCGTCGCAACACTCACATTTGCGACAATTAGGCGCACCTCCGCACCCAGATCTTGCAAGGTCTTTGCAAAGGCAAGTCCTTGAATACCACTTGATCTATTTCCTATGTATCGAACCGTGTCTATTGGCTCTTGAGTCCCTCCTAGCGTCACCACAGCCCTAATCCCAGCAAGCGGGCGTGCACCAAGAAACTGCTGGACAATATGTTCTGGCTCGGGCAATCTACCGATACCGCTGTCATTACCGCTTAATCTTCCAACTATAGGTTCAATTTCAACTATGCCGCGTTCTTTCAGTCGTCGAAGATTCTCTTGCGTTGCCTGATTCGTATACATATTGGAGTGCATGGCTGGAGCAATTGTCACAGGAGCACTTGTGGCCATCAGCACATTTGTTAATAAGTCGGTTGCAATGCCATTGGCATATCTACCGATGAGTGAGGCGGTAGCGGGAGCAACAAGGACTTTTTCAGCCCAGTCCGCAAGCTCAATATGAGCTCCCTCTTCTGTATCTGCGTAGAGATCGACGTGAACTTTGTTGCGGCTGAGGTTTGCAAGGGTGGTCTCACCTATGAAGTTGAGAGCAT